>NZ_ALNJ01000150.1:0-7553 GCF_000293135.1 Klebsiella sp. OBRC7
CGCATAGACGGACGCGATGCAGCTTCACAAATAGCTTCGGCGTCGACAAAGTCGTTTTTATTGCTTTTAACGAACGGGCGGACAAATTGTGGTGATATCAGCTTTGGGGAATGCCCCAACTCTTCCAACTTGCGTGCCATAAAGTGAGAACCGCCACAGGCTTCCATTGCGATGGTTGTAGCGGGGCATGTCGCCAAAAATTCGATCAACTTTGGCCGGGTAAATTTTTTACGGTAAACAGCCTTCCCGCGACGATCCTGGCAATGAATATGGAAAGAGTTTTTACCCAGATCGATACCAATGAGCGCAATGTTTTCCATGATAGTTCTCCGAATGAAAGCCTGTCCTCAGCATAATACCGGGAAGGAGGGAGTGACCATCTCATTAAATAAAGCACGCTAAGCCGGTTGCAGCGGCCGTAGCGGCCTGAACTTGCCCGCGCCGATCTTGGCGCTGCTGCGCCAGAGGTAATCGCCGGTCAGGTTGATGTGCTCCCAGCCGAGCGGCGACAGGTACTGCAACAGGCCGTCATCGACGGCTTGACCGTGGCCACGCAAGGCGTTCGCGGCCCGCTCCAGATAGACCGTGTTCCATAGCACGATGGCCGCCGTCACCAGGTTGAGGCCGCTGGCCCGGTAGCGCTGCTGCTCGAAGCTGCGGTCGCGGATTTCCCCCAGGCGGTTGAAGAACACGGCGCGGGCCAGCGCGTTGCGCGCCTCGCCTTTGTTCAGCCCGGCATGCACGCGGCGGCGCAGCTCGACGCTTTGCAGCCAGTCCAGGATGAACAGTGTGCGCTCGATGCGTCCCAGCTCACGCAGGGCGACGGCCAGGCCGTTCTGGCGCGGGTAGCTGCCAAGCTTCCTGAGCATCAGCGAGGCCGTCGCCGTGCCCTGCTTGATCGAGGTGGCCATCCGCAGGATTTCATCCCAATGGGCGCGGACGTGCTTGATGTTGAGCGTGCCGCCGATCATCGGTTTCAACGCCTCGTAGGTGGCATCGCCCTTCGGGATGTAGAGCTTGGTGTCGCCCAGGTCACGAATGCGCGGGGCGAAGCGGAAGCCCAGCAGGTGCATCAACGCGAAGACGTGGTCCGTGAACCCTGCCGTGTCGGTGTAGTGCTCCTCGATCCGCAGGTCGGATTCGTGATACAGCAGGCCGTCGAGCACGTAGGTCGAGTCGCGCACGCCGACGTTCACGACCTTGGTGTGGAACGGCGCGTACTGGTCGGAGATATGGGTGTAGAACGTCCGCCCTGGGCTGCTGCCGTATTTCGGATTGATGTGGCCGGTGCTCTCGGCCTTGCTGCCGGTGCGGAAGTTCTGGCCGTCCGACGATGACGTGGTGCCGTCGCCCCAATGCTCGGCGAAGGGATGTCGGAACTGCGCGTTGACCAGCTCGGCCAGTGCCGCCCCGTAGGTTTCGTCGCGGATGTGCCAGGCTTGCAGCCAGGCCAGCTTGGCGTAGGTCGTGCCGGGGCACGATTCCGCCATCTTGGTCAGGCCCAGGTTGATCGCGTCGGCGAGGATCGTGGTCAGCAACAGGTTTTTGTCCTTGGCCAGGTCGCCTGACTTCAGGTGGGCGAAGTGCCGGGTGAAGCCCGTCCATTCGTCTACCTCCAGCAGCAATTCGGTGATCTTGACGTGCGGTAGGATCATCGCCGTCTGGTCGATCAGGGCCTGTGCGGTATCGGGCACCGCCGCATCGAGCGGCGTGATCTTCAGGCCCGACTCCGTGATGATGGCGTCCGGCAGCTCGTTGGCCAGCGCCATGCGGTTGACGGTGGCGAGCTGCGTTTCCAGCAGCGTCAGCCGGTCATGCAGGTACTGGTCGCAATCGGTGGCCACGGCCAGCGGCAATTCGCTGGCCTGCTTGAGGCTGGCGAATTTCGCGGGCGGCACCAGGTAGTCCTCGAAGTCCTTGAACTGGCGCGAGCCTTGCACCCAGATGTCGCCGGAGCGCAGCGCGTTCTTCAGCTCCGACAGCGCGCACAGTTCGTAGTAGCGCCGGTCGATGCCGGTGTCGGTCATCACCAGCTTCTGCCAGCGCGGCTTGATGAACTCGGTCGGCGCGTCGGTGGGCACCTTGCGGGCGTTGTCGCTGTTCATGCTGCGCAGCACCTCGATGGCGTCGAGTACGTCCTTGGCGGCGGGCGCGGCCCGCAACTTGAGCACGTCGAGAAATTCCGGCGCGTAGCGGCGCAGCGTGGCGTAGCTCTCGCCGATGCGGTGCAGGAAATCGAAGTCCTCGGGTTGCGCGAGCCGCTGCGCTTCGGTGACGCTCTCGGCGAAAGCATCCCAGGACATGACGGCCTCGATGGCGGCGAACGGATCGCGGCCCGCTTGCTTGGCCTCGATCAGCGCCTGGCCGATGCGCCCGAACAGCCGCACCTTGGCATTGATCGCCTTGCCGGATGCCTGGAACTGCTGCTGATGCTTGTTCTTGGCGGCATTGAACAGCTTGCCCAGGATGCGGTCATGCAGGTCGATGATTTCGTCGGTGACGGTGGCCATGCCCTCGATGGCGAGCGCCACCAGGGTCGCGTAACGCCGCTGCGGCTCGAACTTCGCCAGGTCGGCGGGCGTCATCTGGCCGCCCTCGCGGGCGATCTTGAGCAGCCGGTTCTGGTGAACCAGCCGCTCGATGCCGGAGGGCAGGTCGAGCGCCTGCCACGCCTTGAGGCGTTCGATGTGTTCCAGCATGTGCCGCGAGTTCGGTTTGACCGGGGATTGCCGCAGCCAGGCCAGCCACGTCGTCTTGCCGTTGTCGCGGCGCTTGAGCAGATCGTCGAGGCGACGGCGATGCACGTCCGTCAGCGGCTCAGCCAAGGCGTCGTAGAGACGCCGGTTGGCGCGGGTAATCGCTTCGGCGCTCGCCCGCTCGACGGCGTTGAGGGCGGGCACAATGACCGACTGCCGCCGCAGGTGCTCGATCAAGGCTCTGGCCAGCACGATGCCCTTGTCGGTTTGCATGGCCAGCTCGGTCAGCAACTGGACAGCCTGCCGGTAGTGGCCAATCGTGAACGGCTGGAAGCCGAACACCGTTTGCAGCTCGACCAGGTGCTCGCGTCGGGTCTGCTCACGCTGCCCGTACTCGTCCCAGCTTTCGATGCCGACCTTGAGCTGGTTGGCGACCAGTCTCAGCAATGGCGGGAACGGTGGCTCATCAGCGCCAAGGATGACGCCGGGAAAGCGCAGGTAGCAGAGCTGCACCGCGAAGCCCAGCCGATTGGCCGGGCCGCGCCGCTGCCGGATGATGGAGAGGTCGCTTTCGCTGAACGTGTAGTGACGGATCAACTCATCCTTGGTGTCCGGCAACGCCAGCAGGCTTTCGCGCTCGGCGGCGGAGAGGATCGAACGGCGGGGCATGCGGTTTCCTTCTTCTTGAAATTCTATTCTTGATTGCATATCATCTCAACGAGTTTCGATAAGAAAGGATGCGCATGCGACCGTCTGTTGTGCTTGACATGAAGCGAAGCGCAGTGCGTGAAGCGGTAGGCCGCTTTCGCGCCGCGAACCCGCGCGTCTTCGGCTCGGTGCTGCATGGCACCGACCGGGATGGCAGCGACCTCGACCTGTTGGTCGATGCGCTGCCCGGTGCCACGTTGTTGGACTTGGGCGATTTGGAAGAAGAACTGAAATCGCTGCTCGGCGTTGACGTCGATCTGCTGACTCCCGGCGACCTGCCGCCGAAGTTCCGGGCCAAGGTGCTCGCGGAGGCGCAACCGATATGAGCGAGAACCGCCTGCCCGATTACCTCGACCACATTCAGCAGGCCGCAACCGATGCGCGCAGCTTCGTGGAAGGGATGGCCAAGGACGACTTCTTGGCCGACAAGCGCACCCAGCAGGCCGTCATCATGAGCCTGATCGTCATCGGCGAGGCGGCCACAAAGGTGATGGATGGCTACGTCGAGTTCACCCAGGCGCATGCCGACGTGCCGTGGCGCAGCATGCGCAATATGCGTAATCGCATGGCTCACGGCTATTTCGACATCAACCTCGATGTGGTGTGGGAGACGGTACAGGAATGGCTGCCGGCGTTGCTCCAGCAATTGCCCGCCGTGCGTCAGGATGCCGACGATGAAGACCGTAACGACAACTGTGAAAGAGGGATCTCCGATGACTGTTGAATCGAGAATATTTTCTGTAGCCGAGTATGTTCAGCCGTCCGAAGGCGAGCCTATTCGTTCCGTTGTGCTTGAAACCCGAGACTCAATTATCGTGGTTTGGCATGTCCATCCCGGGCAGGAAATTGCGGCTCACATTCATCCTCACGGCCAAGACACGTGGACTGTTTTGTCGGGAATGGCTGATTACTTTCAGGGCAATGGGATTGTTCGTGCCCTCAGGGAAGGTGAGATAGCCGTGGCAAGACCGGGCCAAGTGCACGGGGCGCGAAATACAGGTACCGAGCCATTTGTGTTAGTCTCGGTTGTGGCATCAGCCAATGCCGGTTTCGTATTGGCTGAGCGATAGAGCCCAATCTCTGGAGTTGGTCCAATGAGCGGTCGGGGAGATAGGTAACAGACATGCAGCGGACACGGCTGCTAAACCAGGTCGCAAACCTCCTTGCGTCGCAGCGTGCCGCAAGCGACGCGATCAATCGAATGGGGTCGGCATGAGACTGAACACCATCCAGTTCCCGACCGCGTAGCCGCCTGTCCTGCCGATCAGGTCTTGACCATCGACGCCTGGGATCAGTCCTGAATGTTCTTGGAGACCACTACGTTATGAGCCGCAGCCGCCGCAAAACACCCATCGTCGGGCACACGACCTGCGGCAGCGAGCGCGAGGACAAGAAGCTCTGGCATCAGCGCTGGCGCACCCGTGAGCGCACGGCGCTGACCAGCGCGTCGCCCGAAGCCCTGAGCGCCCATCTGCCCCTGCTGGAAAACCAGGCCAGCAGCGTCTGGTCGATGGGCAAGGATGGCCGCTCCTACTGGCCCGTCAAGCGCCAGGCCGCCACGGCGGATCGCATCGCCAATCACAAGGGACGCAACCCGCAAGAACGCGCCTCCCTGAAAAAGCGCCTGCTTACACTGTGATTCCTTCAAAATATCTCAACGAAATTTCCCGACACCTGTTTAAGCTATCTTGCTGATATTTCTGTTTTTCGATTTTTGCCGGCGCGATGCCGGCGACGTTGGCCAGCTGCCCCGGGCGCGATACTGAGATCAGTTTCTTTGAACAAAAAAACCGCCTTTTGGCGGTCAGTATTCAGTAGCGGGGTTAGAGGGCCAGTCGTGTAAAAAACCACGTTAGCCGACTATTTATTTGAATAACATAATATTTTAACTGATATGCCAGCGTTCATCCTGACTTATCTGAACAGGGCTCCGCCTGTAAAATGTGAAAGATAGAAAGGTAATTATTTATAATAAAATTAAATAATTTCAATTTTCTCTTCAGAATATACACTGACAGTGTGAAAAAACCCCCGTTATCACGGGGATTTTCCTGTAGATAATACGTTACCTGACTTGCTTAGAAGGCGCAAAGCGCAGTATCAAAATACCGGCCAGAGCGGCCAGTATGGACCCTGCCAGAACCCCCACCTTGACCTCATCAACGAGCAGAGGGCTGCCTGTAAAGGCCAGATTGCCGATAAACAGGCTCATGGTAAAACCAATCCCACACAGTACCGAGACACCATAAACCTGTAACCAGGTACTTTTCTCTGGTCGTTTCGCCAGGCCCAGGCTGACGGCCAGTAGCGACAGGCCAAAGATACCTGCCTGTTTACCCAAAAACAGGCCCAGCGCCACGCCTACCGGAACCGGCGACAACAGGTCATTCATCGTCATGCCCGACAACGCGACGCCCGCATTGGCGAAGCCAAACAGCGGCAGTATCATAAACGTGACCCAGGGGTTGATGGCATGCTCAAGCCTGTCCAGAGGCACTTCATCAGCCGCATTCCTGGTTCGCAGCGGGATAAAGAACGCCAGCAGGATACCCGCGACGGTGGCATGCACGCCTGACTGAAGCATGAAAAACCACAGTACTCCCCCCGTCAGCAGATAGGGCAGCAGGCGCGTCACGCCGGCACGGTTCAGGCTAAACAGCAGAGCAACCATTGCCGCTGCACCACCCAGCATCAGAAGCGAAATGTTGCTGGTATAGAAGAGCGCGATGATAGCCACCGCCCCCATGTCATCCAGAATAGCCAGCGCCGACAGGAAAATTTTTAGCGAGACTGGCACACGACTGCCCAGTAAGGCGAGTACACCGAGCGCAAAAGCAATATCCGTGGCCGCCGGGATGGCCCAGCCGGAAAGGGTTTCGTCATGACCGGCATTAAACCCCACGTAAATCAGGGCAGGTACGGCCAGACCACCCAGTGCGGCAAAGCCCGGCAACGCACGCTGGCTCCAGGTGGCTAACTGGCCGGTGACAAGCTCACGCTTGATTTCCAGCCCGACCATCATAAAGAATACGGCCATCAGGGCATCGTTTATCCAGTGCTCAACGGACAGGCCTGCTGTTTTGTATTTCAGGAGTGTTTCATAACCTTCCCTGAGGGGCGAATTGGCCACGATGATAGCGGCTGCCGAAGCAATAATAAGCACAATACCGCCCGCTACAGGTGAACTGAAAAAATTAGAAACGGGCTTGATAACTTTTCTGGTTAATCCGATTGGGTTTTCTGTCACTTAATCTCCCCCTGAGATGTTGACTTACGAATTGTGAATCAGGCAACCCAGAGACTGTGCACTCCAAAAATGCAATGCACAGCCTGATTGACTGATGTAAGAAATTTAGATAATTAAATTAATAAGTTAAATTCGGTCGGTCTGTGGTTACATTTTATCATGCACCGTCAGGTAAATGGCCGCCTTCAGGTAAATTATCGTAAAGCGAAGCCTTGGCGGGGCTAGGGTGCGTTTCCATTCTGAGAAATTTGCTCAGTCTGTTTCCAGAACATGGCTGAAATTTACTATCCGCCGCGTGTCAGTAAATAGTATCTGTCAGTAAGAGCTGGCAACGTAAACTGACACGGGTAGTGATGGAAAATGATTACACAGGACACCGTTTGCAGACAGATGCTGCTCTGAGCCGCATTATCCTGAAAAGCCTGAACAGCAGCTGATGGATAATTATCCGTCCATGCCGGTGACGAATGGCTGTCAGAAAAGACATACCACAGGTCAAAATGGCGCATTTCGTTAACACTGAGGCCAGAAGTTTTGGGCTGGATATATTTATTGCTTGCCGGATGCTGTGAGATCTTTTACGCGGCGGCCATTCCGCGGACCGACGGGTTCACCCGGTTATGGCCGGGGTCGGTTCCGGCTGAGGGCGAAATGACACCCTAAGCGTTAGCTCTGTGTCGTTGCACGATGTCAGCGACGGTATTCTTGCTGATACCGAGCTCGCGTGCGATCCAGCGATAGCTGCGTCCCTCGGCCCTCATCGCAACCACCTTAGGCAAAAGTCGGTCTGATTTTGGTCGCACTCCGGCCTGACGACCAAGCCTCTTACCACGTGCCTTCGCAACAGCAAGGCCTGACTTGACCCGCTCGCTGATGAGATCCCGCTCAAACTCCGCAATGCC
>NZ_ALNJ01000151.1:0-105181 GCF_000293135.1 Klebsiella sp. OBRC7
GATGTTTGCCAATGCGATTATTTCCGGTTGGCTGGTCGCCACTATGGTGTGGATGTTTCCTGCCGCAGGTTCTGCAAAGATTGTCGTCATCATTCTGATGACCTGGCTTATCGCCCTCGCTGACACCACGCATATTGTGGTTGGCAGCGTCGAGATTTTCTACCTGGTATTTAATGGGACGCTATCGTGGCAGGAATTTATCTGGCCTTTTGCTCTGCCAACGCTTGCCGGCAACATATGCGGCGGGACCTTTATTTTCGCTTTATTAAGCCATGCCCAGATTCGCAATGACATGAGTCACGAGAAGAAAGCTCGTGCAGCCGAGGAGGCAAAAAGGCGCTAAATGGCTATAGATTAAGCAGTTGGCCTGTACAAGCTTAACGAGCGCCGAAAATAACGCTATAATCCCGGCGCTTCGTCCCCTTAGTTAAATGGATATAACGAGCCCCTCCTAAGGGCTAGTTGCAGGTTCGATTCCTGCAGGGGACACTTTTGAGTCGTTCACCTCCGTTCACAGCATTCGTTTAACCATCACCACCGCAGAAAAACGCCAGCCCCGTAGCAGATGAATCACAGAGGTTTATCGATACCTGCATAGATCTTATCAAGTTGCTGTAACCGGTCTTCATATGATTTCGTCAAACAACGGCTGTCGCTGCCGCATTTGTGCCGGCTATAGAGCCATGTTTTTTGTGCATCCATCATCTCGCCACGCGTCCCCATTGGAAAAAGCCCCAGCAGAAACGCATACTTCGTCGCCATCACCACATCCATATCGTTCAGGCTCCGGTTAGCGCAGATAGCCTTTTCATCCGCCTGCGTCGCATTCTGACAATCAAAACTCGCGGAGTACCCCGCTATCGGATACAACACAGCAATAGTCATCAATACTTCTCTTATCTTCATATGCGCTCCATTTCTATACTCCCGCCATTTGTGCTACCCGTGTATAACGAGTGGCCCTCGCTACGAAGCCCAGCGTAAGCTTTTGACACACTGACGCTCTGATCTATGCGTGCTGTTGATAATTATAGTTAATCCACCTTAAGGCTCCCATTGAATGAACCGCGCGCCTTCCGCAATATGTTTTTCCCCGACGCTGATGCACCCTACAGCCTGGCTGAATTATTGGTCATAATTGCATCAGCGCGGGTCGCGGCATTGCTTGCCAGCGAGGGGGTATATTTTTCTCGCGCAGCGATTTTCATATTTATGCCTGGCCTGACGTCCCATCAATAAATATAAACTCATTTAAAATCAATGTAATAAATTAAACGCTATCATTCACGGTAGTTATCATTGTTGATTGTTTCCTTGCGTTACGATTCGCAAAACAATGCCGCTAGATTAATCCCCACCGTCAAGTATTCTTCCCGCTGCCGGATGCGCTGAACTGCTGTTCTTTCAGTATCAGTGTTGTTTAAAAGCAGCGCGTCCGGCGATTTATGGCGGATGAAAGGCTATCTTTTCAGCCATCCGCTTCATATTGCGGCAGGATGTCTGCGACAAAAATCGGGTTCTGTGCAGGACTTGCGGACAGCCTGTTGCCTTACCTAAGTTGGTTATACGGATAGATATGATGAAAAAACTCGCAATGGCACTGGGTATCTGTGCGCTTATGGCTTGTGGCGCTGCCAGCGCGGCAAATGGTCAGGTCGTTTCAAAGGCGAAATCAGCCTGCCAGAATAACGCGACGCAGTGCGCCCAGGCAAAGTCCACGGCGAAAGCGGATGCGCAGAAAGAGGCAAAAGCCGCCAAAGACGCCTGTGCTAAAAACCAGGCAGCCTGCGACAACGCAAAAACTGCCGCTAAAAACGCCGTGAAAAAATAAAAACAGTACGGTGGGGTATACCCCACCGTACTTTCAAAAATATGCTCCACCGTACGCCAGCTTGATTCCCGCAGGGAAAATCCTGTTTTGCATATGGCATATTTGGCAGGATTCTTTACACACGATCCCGCATCAAAACAAGCAGTGACACGATACAGGCCTGACCCATGGCGATCCCTCTTCTGTCTATTCACCAGCCGCATCGGCTATCCGAGGATTTTCAAGCAGGTTCCACACTCGATGAATCATCAGATTTTTGACTCAATATCACCCTCCCGTATTATTAGCAATTTCACATAATCACCCAGAATTTAATTCACCCACAAAATAATTAAAACTCATTAATTCTTCACAAGGATAATGAGTGCTGCAGATCTTTTTAGCCGCGATACATTTAATTATTACAGGAAAGCTGATAAGATGCATTAGAGATAATATTATGACCAGATTCAACATGACACGCCAATATCAAAGTTTGATATAAAACATTTGTTTTGATAAAAGTCTTGTATGAATCACAATCTTCGCAACGTCGATAGCGGTCATTTTAAGAAAACCACAACTGCCCAATTTTTCATAAGATGATATAGATCATGGAAAGAAAAGAAAGAAACATATGGAAACTAAACAACCTTCCCCCGCTGGAATATTGTTCTATCTCTCGCGCCAAAAAATTGTTGAATTGTGAAATAGAAGATCTGCTTCATTGGCATGATATAGGTGCGATAAACCTTTGTATAAAAATGGGTAAAACTAACGGGACTTTAAAGGGCGTGTTCCAACATGACCAGAGCAGTAATAATCTCTATTTTCTTAACGCACCCAATATTGATGAATTGAGCATCAACGAAAGATCGTGGTCACGGCATTCAATAATTAACAAAATTTTTAAATTTAATGATAGTGAAGCAAATCAGGAAGCCCAATATGGTATGCCGATTACCCAGCTGAAACTCCGGGTTTCCGTCTCCGGGCTATGGTACTGCCACACAAGAAATTTAATGGAGATCTTAGAAACGCCTGATGGCATGATTACCGAGGAGAGGATAAGCATCATATCACCGGCCACCAATGTCCTCTTCTGTCACTTCATACCCGACGAGGATGAGAGACCAACCATCACGCAGAGTAAGCTTTACATCACGAGTCAGGCGATTGAGAAAATTTATGAACATACCATCAGCAGTCGCCCTCTCGAACTTTCTGAAAAAGCCTTACATTTACCTGAGGAGCAAGATATGGCGACGCCCTCAACGATTATGCAAAATAAGTTGCTCATTGAATTTATCAATCACATCATTCAATCCAATCCACATTTTGGCGATAACATGCTTAACGCGACTGACAACAAAAAAAATAAACTATTTAATAGAGCTATGGATAAACTCAGGTCTGAAGGCGTGGTTTCCAGTTACGGCAGCATTAATCTTCCGACGTCAGAATATACATTCGAATGATACTTCTTTAATTTAATTATATCAGAATGAATTATTTCAGCGCATGGATACAGTAGCGCACAATGCAGTAGTAAATGTGAAATCTATTTCAATGTGAATTCAGGTATAAAACGGACTTTATAATACAGTCGTTCTATACAAACGCTCCTGCGGTTTATGAAACACTTCATATACAGCGAATCAACGTGACGTCGAATCTCCGCCAGTCGATTCCAGCCCCCCCTGCCCTGCGCTCAATATTGACGCAGCCTGATGTGCCATTAATATAAACTCTCGGGCTGCGGCGCTTTGCCAGGCCCCCTTTCGCTGTATCAAACACGCGATTCTTTCCAGCAATGAGGGAGTGAGTTCGATCGCGGTTAAATCGTCACGCCCCTGAACAATGGCAGCAGGAAGCAAGGTTGCCAGCGACGTGCGTTCAACCACGGTCAGCACTGCGCTAATCGAGTTGGCCTCCATCTGCACTTTCGGTTGAATACCATGCTGTCGGCAATCGCGATCGATTTGTTTGCGAGTAGCAAAAGCCCTGCTTAGCAGAATCAGTGACGCCTGATTGAGCGCCGTCAGCGCCACACGGCGGGCCGCCGCCAGAGGATGAGAGCGGCCAACTACCAGCGCCAGGGTTTCAGGGAGCAGCGGCTGAGACACAATATCCCGCGAATCGCTACCGTCGAAAGCCATACCGATATCCAGCTCATCATTGAGCAGCAGAGTCTCCATTCGATCCTGCGCCAGCTCTTGTATATCCAGCGTTATATTCGGGTAACGTTGATAAAAGGAAGCCACCAGCGGCCCGATAAAATAATGGGTAAAGGTTGGCATCATCGCCACACGTAAGGTGCCGCGCTGCAAATCGTCAACATCATGGAGCGCACGCTGCCCCTCGGCCAGTTCCCGTAAAGCCCGGCGCGCATAAATCAACCAGACCTTGCCGGCGTCCGTCAGGCAAGTGTTGCGCCCGCTGCGATCAAAAAGCCGTACTCCCAGAGTCTCTTCCAGCTGTCGAATCTGCTGTGACAAAGCCGGCTGTGAAACATGCAGGATGGCTGCCGCTCGCGTAAAGCCGCCGTATTCAGCAACGGCAATGAAGTAGTTAAGGTGTCGCGGCAACATGAATTCATCCATAAGAAATTCAAATGAACTCAATCATAATTAAGTATTTTAACTTATGAAATAAGTTACGTACTCTGCTCGCGATTCTTTAACAAACGCCACAGGTGATCGGCATGAACTGCCTCAAGACCTTCCCCACTGCGAAACAAACGCCGGCCACTCAACGATGAACCTGACGCAACGTAATGGCACGATGCTGCTGGTACTGGTGCTTATCGGTATCAATATGCGTCCGCTGCTGACCTCTGTTGGACCGCTCCTTCCGCAGATCCAGCAGGCAAGCGGCATGAGCTTCACGCTTGCCTCTCTGCTCACCGCGCTACCGGTGATCGCTATGGGTCTGCTGGCGCTGGCCGGCGGCTGGATTAACCGTCATTTCAGCGAGCGTCAAAGTATCTCCCTCAGCCTGTTAACGATCGTCGCCGGGGCTTTACTTCGCGAACTGGCACCGCAGAGCGCGCTATTACTCAGCAGCGCGCTCCTTGGCGGAATCGGCATTGGTATTATTCAGGCGCTCATTCCCGCAGTGATAAAACGTCTTTTTCATCGCCGGACGCCGCAAGTGATGGGGCTCTGGTCCGCGGCGCTGATGGGCGGCGGCGGCCTGGGCGCGGGATTCACGCCGTGGCTGGCGCAGCATAGCGCTATCTGGTATCACGCGCTTGCGTGGTGGGCGTTACCCGCCGCCGCCGCGCTCGTCTGCTGGTGGCCGCTAAGCCGAACGTTACCCGCCCGGACGCCATCAACAACCCGGGTCACACTTTTTCGCCATCGTCGCGCGTGGACGCTTAGCCTCTATTTTGGTTTGATTAACGGCGGCTATGCCAGCCTGATTGCCTGGCTGCCGCCTTACTATATGCAGTCGGGCTACAGCGCGCAGTTCAGCGGTACCCTGCTGGCGTTAATGACCATCGGCCAGACCGGCGGAGCGCTCCTGCTGCCCATCCTGGCCAGACATGAGGATCGACGAACGCTTCTGATGCTGGCATTGGCCTTACAGCTTGTCGGCTTCTGCGGTTTTATCTGGCTACCGCAGCAGGTACCGCTTGTCTGGGCCATCTGCTGCGGTATTGGGCTTGGCGGCGCATTTCCGCTGTGTCTGGTCCTGGCGCTCGATCATGCCAGGCACCCCGCCATTGCGGGCCGACTGGTCGCGTTTATGCAGGGAGTAGGCTTTATTGTCGCCGGGCTTTCCCCCTGGCTGTCGGGACTGCTGCGGAGTTTAAGCGGCAATTACCAGCTCGACTGGATGCTTCACGCCGCCTGCATCCTGGCCTTAATGGCCATAACGCTGCGTTTTGCCCCCGCACGCTACCCGCAAGAGTGGCAACATCAGGATTCAGCCGCTCGCTAAATCCGCTTGAGGGCAGAAAAAAGCACAAAATCAAACAACTATATCAGTACAAAAACTGTTGTTAATGGCCGTCGCCAGAATTAAATTTAATACCGAATGAAATTAATGTGTCGCCGAATCACGACACTCGTAAGTAACTAAAAATTAATAAAAAAATGGATCTTGTTTCCCTCATTTTTTAGGCGTACATTAGCGCCATCTGGAGCCGTTTACGCTCAGAATTTACAGCTACCGCCCGCTGAAAAAGCGTCGTTTTCTTGAGCGATAGCTGAGCAGGCAATGAAGAGAAAATTCATTTAAGGCGTCTCGCCGAGAGCGCGGAGTGATGAGTCGTGAAATATTTCTTAATGGGCATTTCTTTTATGGTCATCGTTTGGGCCGGTACTTTCGCCCTGATGATCTAGCTTTAACGGTGTTAAAAAAAAGGAGCCTCTCGGCTCCTTTTTTTTATTCGTGGCTTTCGCTGGTCAACTTAGCCGACGCGGGAAGCAGTCCGTCGGCACGGAACATTGATTTAATACCGCGCACCGCCTGGCGGATACGATCGCGGTTCTCAATTAACGCGAAGCGTACATGGGTATCGCCATAGTCCCCAAAGCCAATGCCCGGGGAAACGCAGACTTTTGCATCCTGCAGCAGCTTTTTAGCAAACTCCAGTGAGCCCATCGCCGCATACTGCTCTGGGATCTTCGCCCAGACATACATTGACGCCTTCGGACATTCCACCATCCATCCGGCCTCATGCAGCCCTTTCACCAGCACATCGCGACGACGTTTATACTGTTCGGCAATGTCGCGAACGCACTGCTGATCGCCTTCAAGCGCGGCAATCGCCGCAACCTGTAGAGGGGTGAAAGTGCCGTAATCGTGATAGCTTTTAATGCGCGCCAGCGCATTAACCAACGTTTTGTTACCGACCATGAAGCCGATACGCCAGCCCGCCATATTATAGCTTTTAGAGAGCGTAAAGAATTCGACGGCGACATCGCGCGCGCCGGGGACCTGCATGATAGAGGGCGCTTTCCAGCCATCGTAAACAATATCGGCATAGGCCAGATCGTGCACCACCAGCACGTCATAACGCTTCGCCAGCGCCACGACTTTCTCAAAGAACTCCAGTTCGACGCACTGTGCGGTCGGATTGGAAGGGAAACCGAGGATCATCATTTTCGGCTTCGGGTAACTCTCACGAATCGCGCGCTCAAGCTCGTTGAAGAAATCCACGCCTTCGACCAGAGGTACCGAACGTACCTGGGCTCCGGCAATCACCGCACCATAAATATGGATGGGATAGCTGGGGTTTGGCACCAGTACGGTATCGCCATGGTCGAGCGTCGCCAGCATCAGATGCGCCAGCCCCTCTTTTGAACCAATGGTGACTATCGCTTCTGATTCCGGATCGATCTCAACGTTATAGCGCTCTTGATACCAACGAGAAATCGCCCGACGCAGGCGCGGGATGCCGCGGGAAGTAGAATAGCCGTGGGTATCGGGACGCTGGGCAACGGTGCAAAGTTTCTCAACGATATGCGGCGGAGTGGCGCCATCGGGGTTACCCATGCTGAAATCAATAATATCTTCGCCGCGGCGTCGCGCAGCCATTTTTAGTTCAGCAGTGATATTAAAAACGTACGGGGGGAGACGATCGATACGCGTAAAACGGCGTTCAGGACTGAATTCAGCCATAGATTCCTCGGATTAACGTTAGCGCCCGGACCGTCCGAGCGACGCTGCTGCATGTGCAGCACGTTTAGAAAATAACCCGAAAATTTTCCTGCTGTCGAGAGGGGTAGAGAAAAATAATTTCTGGCGATAAAAACGGGCATCAGTACGTCTAAATACGGCAGCAACGTTCTTTCCCCTCCTCACCTGGCCCATTAAAATTAACATGCTGATATCTTTAATTTTACTTAAATGCTTGCTCATCCGTAGACGCTATTGAATCGCGGGTGTTTGTTATTAATCCCCTTTTATTTGTAAGACTTTTCCCTATTCATGCCTTCAGCTGGCCTTCTGCCGCGAGGTTTTCTATCATGTTGCTTTCTCGCGATTAACACGGCGCACACATGCACGAAATATTTACTATGCTGCTGGCGGTTTTTGACCGCGCGGCATTAATGCTGATTTGTCTCTTTTTCCTCATTCGCCTGCGCCTGTTTCGTGAACTTCTGCATAAATCCGCGCACACCCCTAAAGAATTGCTGGCCGTCACCGCGATCTTCTCTCTCTTTGCCCTCTTTAGCACCTGGTCAGGCGTACCGGTCGAGGGATCGCTGGTCAACGTGCGTATTATCGCGGTCATGTCCGGCGGGATCCTGTTCGGCCCGTGGGTTGGGGCTATTGTCGGCGCGATCGCCGGCGTACATCGCTACCTGATTGATATTGATGGCGTCACCGCCGTCCCCTGCTTTATTACCAGCATTGTCGCCGGTCTGCTCTCTGGTTTTATTGGTCGTAAAGTGCCGAAAGCCCAGCGCTGGAAAGCGGGGATCCTCGCCGGGATGCTATGCGAAACCTTAACAATGATTCTCGTGATCGTGTGGGCGCCTTCATTCGCGCTGGGGATAGACATCGTGTCTAAGATTGGTATTCCGATGATCCTTGGCAGCGTATGTATCGGCTTTATCGTTTTGCTGGTGCAGAGCGTTGAGGGGGAAAAGGAAGCCAGCGCCGCCCGTCAGGCAAAACTGGCGCTCGACATCGCCAACAAAACGCTTCCGCTATTTCGCCACGTCAACAGCGAGTCCCTGCGTCAGGTATGCGACATTATCCGCCGCGATATCAGTGCCGATGCCGTCGCGATTACCAATACCCAACACGTGATGGCCTACGTCGGCGTCGGGGAAATCAACTACCGCGATAACGATGACTTTATTAGCCCAACGACGCAACAGGCGATCCGCTATGGAAAAATCATTATTAAAAACAATGATGAGGCTCATCGGACGCCGGAAATACACTCTATGCTGGTCATTCCTCTGTGGGAAAAAGGCGTCGTCACCGGTACGCTAAAAATCTATTACTGCCACGCGCACCGCATCACCTCTTCATTGCAGGAAATGGCGGTAGGCCTGTCGCAAATCATCTCTACGCAGCTGGAGGTGTCCCGCGCTGAACAGCTGCGTGAAATGGCCAATAAAGCCGAGCTGCGGGCGCTGCAAAGCAAAATCAATCCCCATTTTCTATTTAATGCGCTGAACGCCATTTCATCGTCGATTCGCATGAATCCGGACACCGCGCGCCAGTTAATTTTTAATTTGTCGCGCTATTTACGCTACAACATTGAATTAAAAGATGATGAACAGATAGATATCAAAAGGGAGCTGTATCAAATCAAGGATTATATCGCGATTGAACAGGCTCGCTTCGGCGACAAGCTGACGGTGATTTATGATATTGATGATGAAGTCAGCTTTATGATCCCCAGCCTGCTAATTCAGCCTCTGGTGGAGAATGCTATCGTCCACGGGATTCAGCCCTGCAAAGGAAAAGGCGTGGTGACCATTGGCATCAATGAGTGCGGGAATCGGGTACGAATTAGCGTTCGCGATACGGGAAACGGTATCGATCCTGCGGTGGTAGCGAGGGTAGAGGCTGACGAAATGCCGGGAAATAAAATCGGTTTGCTCAATGTTCATCACCGGGTCAAGCTACTGTACGGGGAAGGACTGCATATCCGACGTCTGACGCCAGGGACCGAAATTGCCTTCTATGTGCCAACCCAACACGCGCCCCAGGTGGCTACGGAGTCGCTGCTGTCATGAGCGGAGATAAAATGAAGGTCATCATTGTGGAAGATGAGTTCCTCGCGCAGCAAGAGCTCACCTGGTTGATTAACACCCATAGCGAAATGGAGATTGTCGGCACCTTTGACGACGGTCTGGATGTGCTGAAGTTTTTACAGCACAACAAAGTCGACGCCATTTTTCTCGATATCAACATTCCATCTCTGGATGGCGTACTGCTGGCGCAAAACATCAGCCAGTTCGCGCATAAGCCCTTTATCGTTTTTATTACCGCGTGGAAAGAGCATGCGGTGGAAGCCTTTGAGCTGGAGGCGTTTGATTATATTCTCAAGCCCTACCAGGAATCGCGCATTATCAACATGCTGCAAAAGCTGACCGGCGCCTGGCAGCAACAGCAGCAGGTCAGCGCCGGTAGCGGGGCAGCGGCCAATCCACCCAGGGAAAACGACACGATTAATCTGGTTAAAGATGAACGGATTATCGTCACCAGCATCCACGATATTTACTACGCGGAAGCGCATGAAAAGATGACGTTCGTTTATACCCGGAAGGAGTCCTTCGTGATGCCGATGAATATCACGGAGTTCTGCAACAAGCTACCGCCGGCGCACTTTTTCCGCTGTCACCGCTCGTACTGCGTCAACCTGAACAAAATTCGCGAAATCGAACCCTGGTTCAACAACACCTATATTCTGCGGCTACGCGACCTTGAGTTTCAGGTTCCGGTAAGCCGCAGCAAGGTGAAAGAGTTTCGCCAGCTCATGCATCTGTAGAGGATTTACCCGAATAATCATTTTATTCGGGTAAGGGACGGGGCTTACAGAATCTGCCCCAGAGTCTGACGCAGGTGCGCGCCGGAGCCCAGCAGTCCCGGATTGTCGTGGACAATCAGATAGACCGGAATATCCTGGACGAAGGCTTTAAATCGGCCTTTATCTTCAAAACCGCCGCGAAAGCCGGAGGCTTTGAAGAATTCAAGGAAGCGCGGCACGATACCGCCAGCAATATACACGCCGCCAAAGGTGCCGAGGGTCAGCGCCAGGTTACCGCCAAATCGGCCCATAATGACGCAAAACAGCGACAGCGCGCGGCGGCAATCGATGCAGGTATCGGCCAGCGCGCGTTCGGTCACATCTTTAGGCTGAAGATTTTCCGGTAGACGCCCGTCAGACTTCACGATCGCATGGTAAAGATTAACCAACCCCGGTCCAGATAAGACGCGTTCAGCGGAGACGTGCCCCAGCTCGCTGCGCAGCTCTTCAAGAATAATGCCTTCCTCTTCGCTATTGGGGGCGAAATCCACATGGCCGCCCTCACCCGGCAGGCTCACCCAGCGCTTATCAACATGTACCAGATGAGCAACGCCCAGCCCGGTACCGGCACCGTAGACGGCAATCGGCTTGCCTTCCACCGGTTCCGCGCCGCCAAACTGAATCAGATGTTCAGCTTTTAGCATGGGGATCGCCATCGATACCGCGGTAAAATCGTTAATGATTTCCAGATGCGAGAAACCCAGGTTCTTTTTCATCTCAGCGATAGAAAATGCCCAGGTGTGGTTGGTCATCGCCACCCAGTCGCCGGTAATCGGACAGGCGATGGCAATACAGCCGTCTTCTACCTGGACGTTATGCTCTTCCAGATAGACCTGAACAACGGCTTCAAGACTGGGATAATCGAGCCCGGAATAGGTCTTAGCACGGGAGATCTCCCCGCTTGCCAGATCGCATAACGCCAGACGAGCATTCGTTCCGCCAACGTCCCCTACTAAAGCAAATTTTGTCATTCCGTTACGGCTCCGCTAAAGTCAAAATGATTCTTTGGCACACTCTAAATTCATGACGTCCTAACAACAACGACCAACGCATAAGCGCCCTTTGTTTAGCGACCTACGTCACAGTTAGGCTGTAATTTATGAAATTATTGTGCGGCCGATCGTCAGGCCAGCTCTTTACTTTATCGTTTCAGCACCATTTGCGCCAACGGCCTTAACGCGCCTGGGCAAAGTAGTGCGTCGAAACCTTCAGAAGGATATTTTCATGCTGCACCCGCGCGCCAGAACGATGCTGTTGTTATCGATACCCGCAATCGTGATTGGTATTGCTGCCAGCCTGGTCTTGATTGTGGCGATGAAAACGGCAGCCATGCTGCAGAATATTCTCTGGAGTAGTCTGCCTGGATTGCTGGGTATGAACGCCAGCGGCCCTTTCTGGACGATAGCTATCCTCACCGGCACCGGCATCGCCGTGGGTCTGGTCGTGCGTTTTAGTCCTGGTCACGCCGGACCCGATCCGGCCACTGAGTCACTCATTGGCGCACCGGTGAGTCCCGGCGCTCTGCCCGGCCTGATCGCTGCGCTGATCGTCGGCCTGGCGGGCGGCGTTAGCCTGGGGCCGGAACATCCTATCATGGTGGTTAATATCGCCCTCACGGTGGCGCTTGGCTCCCGTCTTTTCCCGCGAGTCAGCGCGCTGGACTGGACGATCCTGGCGTCCTCCGGCACCATCGGGGCGCTATTTGGCACGCCAGTTGCCGCGGCGCTGATCTTTTCGCAAACGCTGAACAGCAGTAACGATGTCCCGCTTTGGGACCGACTCTTCGCCCCCTTACTTGCCGCGGCGGCGGGTTCTCTGACCACCGGGCTGTTTTTCCACCCCAACTTTTCGTTACCAATTGCGCACTACGAGCGATGGCAGCTTGTCGATATCTTTAGCGGGGCTATCGTGACGCTGATTGCTATTGCCGTCGGCATGGTTGGCGTTTGGTGCTTACCGCGCCTACACGCGCTGATGCAGCGGCTGAAAAATCCGATCTTAACCCTCGGTATTGGCGGATTTTTATTGGGGATCCTGGGCGTCGTCGGCGGGCATATTACGCTGTTTAAAGGCCTGGATGAAATGCAGCAATTAGCCTTCAGCCAGACGTTAACCGCCAGCGATTACATGCTTATTGCTATGGTGAAGCTGGCGGCGCTGGTGCTGGCGGCCGCCTGTGGTTTTCGCGGCGGTCGAATTTTTCCGGCGGTGTTCGTCGGCGTCGCGCTAGGCCTGATGCTTCACGCACACGTGGATGCCGTGCCGGCAGCCATCACCGTTTCCTGCGCCATCCTCGGACTGACGCTGGTAGTGACGCGTGATGGCTGGTTGAGTCTGTTTATGGCAGCGGTCGTGGTGCCCGATTCCACGCTGCTTCCGCTGCTGTGTATCGTCATGCTTCCGGCCTGGCTGCTGCTGGCCGGTAAACCCTTGATGATTGCCAGGAAGCATGGAGATTAAGCCCGGCTGTTTCTCTCTTCCAGCGCCTGAGTGACCGTGCGCAGAAAGTCGGGAATATCCATTTTTGGCAGCATCACCTCCACCAGCGTCAACCTGTCTGAGGCGACGCTGCTATTCATCGCTTCCTGCAGTTCGTGGGTGCGCGTCACTCGCCAGCATCGGGAAGGGACATCGGGCGCAAAAGCGTCAGGCAGGCGATTCCAGTCCCAGAGCGCAATATCGTTATAGCGCTGCTCGGGGCCGTGAATCGCGCGCTCGACCGTATAGCCTTCGTTATTGAGCAACAGGATCAGCGGGCGCTGCTTGTCTCTGAGCATCGACCCCAGCTCCTGAATAGTTAACTGCGCAGCGCCATCGCCAACAATCAGCACCACCCTTCTGTCCGCTGCCGCGATTTGCGCCCCGTAAGCTGCCGGAAGGGTAAAACCTATCGATCCCCATAGCGGCTGGACAATCAGCGTTGCCTCAGCGGGCAGCTTAAGCGCGGCGGCGCCAAAAGCGGCCGTCCCCTGATCGGCAAGGATAATATCTCCCGGGCGCAGCTGTTTCTGCACCGTACTCCAGAAGTTTTTCTGCGTCAGGCCCCCCTCTGGCGCGCCCCTGACGCCCGGCGCCTGAACATTTGGCGCATGCCATTCTGCCGCCAGGCTGGCAGAGAGTTCGATCAAGACATTGAGCGCCTTTTCCATCGGTATCCGGCTAAACCAGCGATCGCCAACCCGAACGGCGAAGGGCTGGACTTCTATCGTTTTTTCCTGCGGAAGGTGGTGGGTGAAGCCAGCGGTAATAGTATCGGTAAAACGCGTGCCGACGCAGATAATGGTATCCGCGCTTTCAATGGCATCGCGGGTATCCTCTGCGCTGGCTATCCCACTATAAGTCCCGACGAACCCGGGCTGCTGCTCATCAAAAAGCCCTTTGCCCATCAGCATCGTGGCGTAAGCAACCGGCACCTTCGCCACCCACTCGCGCAGAGCGTTTTGTAGTCCATAGCGCTGGGCGAGGAAATCCGCCAGCAGCGATACGCGACGGCTGCTTCTGAGCATCCGCTCGGCGTGCTCGCGGAACCCCGCCAGCTGGTTCTCGTCGGCGGGCAGCGTGTGAATAAGCAAGCGGTGAGCTGGCGGGGTGGCCTTTGCTTTGGCCACATCAGCCGGCAGCATGAGATAACCAGGGCGATGCTGGGTCAGCATTTCACTCAGTACCCGGTCTATTTCATGACAGGCATTTCCCGCCGCCAGCACCGCCTGAGAGCAGGTAATATGTTCACTCATACGCGAAAAGTGGCTGAAATCACCGTCGCCAAGCGTATGGTGCAGCAGCTCGCCGCGCTGCTGTGCGCCGGTACAGGGAGCGCCGACGATATGCAGGACCGGCACATGCTCAGCGTAGCTCCCGGCAACGCCGTTGAGCGCGCTCAGTTCACCGACGCCATAGGTGGTCAACAGCGCGCCCGCGCCCTTAATACGCGCATAGCCATCAGCGGCATAGGCGGCGTTTAGCTCGTTAGCACAGCCTACCCATCCTAAGCTCTGCTGCGCGATAACGCTGTCGAGAAACTGTAAATTGTAATCACCCGGTACGCCAAACAAGCGGTCTATGCCGCAATCTACGAGACGATCCAGCAGATAATCGCCAATGGTATAAGTCGGTTGCATATCCTTACTCTCCTCTCGTGCAGGTAAGTTGAGTATTGAATAAGCAGGTGCGCTGTCCAGATTGCGCTCAACAATGGCGGTGGAAAGCAAAATTTACGCCTTCAGGGTGTGTACTCCGCGGCAAACATTCTTTAGTGTAAACGTATACACACCCTGTTTTATCTGCGGAGGAAGTATGGTTTACCAGGCAAACGCCACGCGATATCAAACGATGGAGTACCGCCGCTGCGGTTATAGCGGACTAAAGCTACCGGCGATTTCTCTTGGGCTTTGGCACAATTTTGGCGACGAAACGCTGGTGGAAACCAGCCGCCAGCTTCTGCGTCACGCATTCGATCTCGGCATGACTCATTTCGATTTAGCCAACAACTATGGGCCACCGCCGGGTTCGGCGGAGAGTCATTTTGGCCGCATCATGAAAGAGGATTTTTTGCCCTATCGCGATGAACTGATTATCTCCAGTAAAGCCGGTTACACCATGTGGGACGGCCCCTATGGCGACTGGGGATCGCGCAAGTACCTGATTGCCAGCCTCGACCAGAGCCTTAAGCGAATGGGTCTCGACTATGTCGACATCTTCTACCATCACCGCCCCGATCCCGAAACGCCGCTGCGGGAAACCATGCGCGCGCTGGACCACATCGTCCGCCAGGGGAAAGCGCTCTACGTCGGATTATCGAATTATCCGCTCGAACAGGCCCGGGAAGCCGTCAATATCCTTAACGATCTCGGCACGCCGTGTCTGATTCATCAGCCCAAATATTCGATGTTTGAACGCTGGGTCGAGGAGGGGTTACTCGATTTCCTGCAGAGCGCGGGGGTGGGAAGTATAGCGTTTTCACCGCTTGCGGGCGGCCAGCTCACCAACCGCTACCTGCACGGTATCCCGGCGGACTCCCGCGCCGCCAGCGGCAGCCGGTTCCTGCAACCGGAGCAGCTTACTGAAAGCAAACTGGAAAAGATTCGTCAGCTGAATACGCTGGCCGAATCCCGCGGACAGAAGCTCTCACAGATGGCGCTGGCCTGGGTACTGCGCGATGAGAAAGTGACGTCGGTACTGATTGGCGCAAGTAAAACTTCGCAGCTCGACGATGCGGTTGGCATGCTGGAAAACCGCCATTTCAGCGCCGAAGAACGGGCCACCATTGACGCGATCCTTGCGGTGTAAATTCATTGTTACTTTAGCAAAAAGTGCTCTCACTTGCGATTTAGGAGTTCCTCCGATGCGGCGGGGCTTTACCGCCCCGTAATATCAGGTTAACAGGCCGACAACGGCCCCGATCGTGAAGGAGAAGAGTATGTTCAGGTCACTGATTTTGGCTGCAGTGCTTCTGGCTTCAGCGCCATTGGTCGCTAACGCTGGTGAAATCACCCTGTTGCCATCAATAAAATTACAAATTGGCGATCGCGACAATTACGGTAACTACTGGGACGGTGGCGGCTGGCGCGACCGTGATTACTGGCGTCGACACTATGAGTGGCGCGATAACCGCTGGCGCCGTCACGACAACGGCTGGCATCGCGGCTGGGATAAAGGCAAAGCCTACGAACGCGGCTATCGCGAAGGCTGGAATGATCGCGATGACCGACGCGGCGGCTGGGGGCGTGGGCCAGGCGGCGGACGCGGACATGGCCACGGGCATCATTGATCGCAAAAGGGAGCCATTCGGCTCCCTTTTTCATCGTCACGCTTAACTGAATATCGTTCCAATAATCAGCCAGCCGTTAAGTAGCACAACGACCGCAACAATCCCCCACCCCAGCAGTTTTACCCACCGTGAATTGACCAGGTCGCCCATTAACCGGGAATCGCTGGTGAATATCAGTAGCGGCACCAGGGCGAGGGCGATACCAAAACTCAGTAATACCTGGCTCATCACCAGAATACGCGTGGGATCCAGCCCCATTAAAATGACGATAAACGACGGCAGCATGGTGATTGCCCGGCGAAACCACAGCGGGATATGGAAGCGGATAAAGCCCTGCATTACCACCTGCCCTGCCAGGGTTCCCACAACCGTGGAGGATAAACCCGCCGCTATCAGGCTCAGACCAAAGATGGTAGCTGCCGCGTGGCTCAGTAAGGGCTCCAGCGTCAGATAGGCCTGATCGAGGTCGGCAATCCCGGTGTGGCCGTTAAAGTGGAAGGCGGCGGCGGCGGTCGCCATCATAGCCAGGTTAACAAAACCCGCGATGGTCATGGCGATGGCGACATCCCAGCGCGTGGCGTTATAGCGCTCTTTGCGCGTCCCCCCGTGCAGGTGCTGAGTGAGCGATGAGTGTAAGTAGATAACATGCGGCATGATGGTCGCCCCCAATACCCCGGCGGCAAGAAACACCGCTTCGCTGGTCGGCAGTGAAGGCACGATCATCCCTTTCGCCAGCGGTGCCAGCGCGGGCCGGGAGAAGATAAGCTCAACGACATACGCTGCGGCGACAAACAGCAGCAGCCCGCCTATCACTTTTTCCAGCGGCTTTTGACCGCGACGCTGCAGCATCAGAATCAGGAACGTCGCAATTCCGGTTAATACAGCGCCCTGAAGCAATGACACGCCGAGCACCAGCTTAAATCCGATAGCCGCGCCAATAAACTCGGCAAGATCGGTCGCCATAGCGATAATTTCGGCCTGCACCCAGTAGAACCAAACCACAGGACGCGGGTAGTGGTCGCGAATTTGCTCCGCCAGATTTTTACCGGTGGCGATGCCCAGCTTCGCCGACATCACCTGAATCAGCATCGCCATCAGGTTAGCCCATACCACCACCCACAGCAGCTGGTAGCCAAAGCTGGCGCCGGCCTGAATGTTGGTGGCGAAGTTACCCGGATCGATATAGCCAATGGCAGCAATGAACGCAGGCCCCATCAGGGCGAGCTTAATCTTGCGCGCTGCGCGACCGCTGCTATTCTCAACGCGACTGTTGGTCATTTTCTGCCTCTGGAAATATAGCCTTTGCTATGTTTCATGCTATCAAAATGCGAATGATTATCAAGTTCATTTGTAGCGATGATAATGATTGCTGTGATAGGAGAGAACGATAGCGGGTTGGCAACGGAAAACCGGGGAACTGATAAACGCTTTTAATTAATCACCAGAATAGTACAACCGAGCAACTTTTAAAACCTTTACGTAACATAACAAAAATGCATGGTTGATCACTATTTTTGCCATTAGTCACATATCCTTGCAATAGTGTGTGCTGGCTCTCGTTTTCTTTGCGCTTGTTACATAGAATGTGCACAGAAATTTAACCTGCCTCATATTTGGAGCAAATATGGACCGCGTCCTGCACTTTATTCTCGCGCTCGTAGTGGTGGCCATTCTGGCCCTGTTGGTCAGCCACAACCGTAAGCAGATTCGTATTCGTTATGTCATTCAGCTGCTTGTCATTGAAGTGCTGCTGGCCTGGTTCTTCCTGAACTCTGACATTGGTCTGGGTTTTGTGAAGGGCTTCTCTGAGATGTTTGAAAAACTCCTCGGTTTCGCCAACGAAGGGACAAACTTCGTCTTCGGCAACATGAACGACAAAGGCCTGGCGTTCTTCTTCCTGAAGGTTTTGTGCCCGATCGTCTTTATTTCTGCGCTGATTGGTATTTTGCAGCATATTCGTATTCTGCCTATCGTCATTCGCGCGATTGGTACCGTGCTGTCCAAAATCAACGGCATGGGCAAGCTGGAATCCTTTAACGCTGTCAGCTCGCTGATTCTGGGCCAGTCCGAAAACTTCATCGCCTATAAAGATATTCTTGGCAAGATGTCCCGCAACCGCATGTACACCATGGCGGCAACCGCGATGTCTACGGTATCCATGTCTATCGTGGGCGCGTACATGACCATGCTGCAGCCGAAATATGTTGTTGCGGCGCTGGTACTGAACATGTTCAGCACCTTTATCGTGCTGTCGCTGATTAACCCGTATCGCGTTGACGAAAGCGAAGAAAATCTGCAGATGTCAAACCTGCATGAAGGGCAGAGCTTCTTCGAGATGCTGGGTGAATACATCCTGGCGGGCTTTAAAGTGGCGATTATCGTGGCCGCCATGCTGATTGGTTTTATCGCGCTGATTTCCGCGCTGAACGCCCTGTTCGCCACCGTCACCGGCTGGTTCGGCTATAGCATCTCCTTCCAGGGGATCCTCGGCTACATCTTCTATCCGGTTGCGTGGGTGATGGGCGTACCGGCAGGTGAAGCGCTGCAGGTAGGAAGTATTATGGCCACCAAGCTGGTTTCTAACGAATTCGTCGCCATGATGGATCTGCAGAAAGTTGCCGCCACGCTCTCTCCGCGTGCGGAAGGCATCATCTCTATCTTCCTGGTCTCCTTCGCCAACTTCTCTTCTATCGGTATCATCGCCGGCGCGATTAAAGGCCTGAACGAAGAGCAAGGTAACGTGGTTTCCCGCTTCGGCCTGAAGCTGGTGTACGGTTCTACGCTGGTGAGCGTGCTCTCTGCGTCTATCGCCGCGCTGGTACTGTAATTCGTCAGCGGTATCGCGAAAGCCGGGCAAGTCCCGGCTTTTTCATGCCCGCAGTTCGCTCAACGGCAGCGGCTTACCCACCAGATACCCCTGGAGATAATCGACGCCTAACTCGAGAAGCTTTTCCCGCTGCTCCGGCGTTTCAACGTATTCCGCCACCACTTTCATCTTCTTAACCTTAGCCATTTCAATAATGGATTTGACCATAATGGCGTCCAGCGGATCGGTCTCAATATCACGTACGAAGCAGCCGTCAATTTTCAGGATATCGGCGCGCAGGCTTTTCAGACGCTCGTAGTTTGCGTAGCCGGTACCAAAGTCATCAATCGCTATACCGCAACCGAAATCTCGCAGCAGCTGGATGTTATGCATGCTGGTCTCGATATCGGAAAACGCCTGCTCTTCGGTAACTTCAATCGTTATCGCCTCCGCCGACAGGTTATAGCGTTTAAACAGCGCGATGATTTGCGCCGCGCTATCCTTTTGCATCAGCGTATAGGGCAGAAGGTTGACGGAGAAATGCTGGCCATGATGGTGATTGAGCGAACTAAACAGCGTTTCCAGCACCTGCATATCAAAACGCTGGCTCAGGTTAAACTGCGCAATCAGCGGGATAAACCGATCGGGCGTAATGATGGTATTACCGCAGCGCATACGACTCAGTATCTCGTAATACCCCTCTCCGGAGGCGTCCCGGATAGGCTGGGCGTACAGCACCAGCCCACGTTCGTTAAGCGCTTGCTTAATCTTCGCCAGCAGCCGTACCTGTTCGCTCGTTTGATCGGAAATCTGCTCTTGCGCCGCGTCCAGCGGTAATACCCGCCGCGCCGCGCCGGCCTGCTCCGATAACCAGCTAAGCTGACCAAGCATCGGGTGAAGCTCAGATTCTATGCCGCGGTAGCCGCCCCACGATGCGCCAAATTCCAGATCTAACGCCTGGTTATTCCAGCTAAACTTTTTATGGTTAAGCGTGGAAACAATATGACTTAACCGCGCCTCTGGCTCCGGCCCCTTCAGTACCAGCAGTAGCTCGCTGCCGGGGAGCTGAAATATTCGCTCGCCGGGAGCTAATAGCGGCTGTAGCTTCCGGGCTATCTGCCGTTTGCTCTCCACCCTCATCATCATGCCATAATGGCGGCTCAGGAAGTCCAGATTCTGAATGCGCAGGCTACTGATGGCCACAGCAGGATTCCGCTGCAGGTAACTCTCCAGCGCGCGCAGATTCGGTAAACCGGTTAGGGGATCTTCTTCCGCCTGATCCCGCCATCTGAACTTCATTCTTTCACTGCGAGCGTAGATATCCGCCATATAAAACAGGCAGATAGTGAAACAAATGAGTACCGAAAGGACAAACGACAGCGAATATTCAGTTTGTACGCCGTGTAAAAAATTCTGGTTATACGCCACGAGTAAAAAGGCTGAAACGGACCATGAAATGCGAATCAGCGTATGCCCCAGGCGGCTAATACCAATGAAGTATAAAATGAAAATAAGCGGGACTAAATAACCGGCAATAAAAACAGAATCATAAGGCGTACACAGCACCAGTAATATTGCCGCCAGGGCCACAAACCAATACAACGTAAATACCCGCTGCTCGCGCGCCCGCCATGAGTGGCAAAGATTGCGCCAGAATGCTCGCGCATAACGTGGACTGATAATCATCCGCAACGGATAATAAAAGAATGTCGTGAAAATTAATGCGGCGCTAATCAGGCTTTGTATATCGATAATGGTGTAAATAACCGACATACTGCCGAAATAGCTGGATATTGCCAACGGAAAAGCAAAAAAACGCCCCGCCAGATACATGGTGACCTTCAAAAGGAGCGGTGCAAAAAAGCCGCCCCAAAAAATCCTCGCGCCCATATGTTTTGCCGTCAGCCCAGCGCGCCAGCGCCTTCCAAGCTGAAAGCGAACAATCGCGCAGGACAAGAAAACCGAGAAGAGCTGGCAAAATAGCAGGATCAGCGCCTGGGTTAGCGTCAGATCGATTATCCAGGCATTAGTGATCGCAAACGCGATAATCAATGGCGCAACGGCGTAGCGGCCAAAAATAAAAAGTACGGAATACATTAAGCTCAGCGGTAGCCACGCCAGATAAATTTGATTTCCGTCAATAATGGTTTGTGGGGAAATAAATCGGGACAGCGGAATTGCGATAAAGCAGACCAGGAGCGCCAGCAGAGTTTTTTTGATCTTAATGTTAAAATGATCAATCATTATTGTTAATTAAAACTCCGGCTGCAATAAATATATCCAGGCAACAGATATTATGTTGCTTAATAAAGGCAGGCAAGATTTTAAATAGTGAAAAAATCTGAAATTACTTAACGCAGAGGTTTGCTGACTTATTCAGAGAATGCTTTACATTTCCTCCGCCAGACAAACAAAAAACCCCCGCCGTAGCGAGGGTTCCGAATTTGGTGGAGCTAAGCGGGATCGAACCGCTGACCTCTTGCATGCCATGCAAGCGCTCTCCCAGCTGAGCTATAGCCCCACAGGACCCCTTTACGAACCAAACCTGATGGGTGCAGGTGTTGGTGGAGCTAAGCGGGATCGAACCGCTGACCTCTTGCATGCCATGCAAGCGCTCTCCCAGCTGAGCTATAGCCCCGTAACGTAAAGCGTGTCGTGTTGACGGGCGGCATAATATGAATTCCTTCGCCAGGTGTCAACGGCAAAATCAATCCCGGCTATTTGATCGCTGAAAAAGCAGGCAAACGGCTGACATTGCGAGCCTTATCGCAGCCAGAAGTTAAACATGTCACCCTTTCCTTTAAAAGGATGCTATAACATGTGCAACTAATTCCCACATATTTACTCAGGAAATAGTATGCTCAAGGAACGAATGACACCTGAAGAAATAGCGCATCTGACTGGCTTCAGTCGGCAAACGATTAACAAATGGGTACGTAAAGAGGGATGGCAAACGTCCCCGCGCCCCGGCGTACAGGGCGGCAAAGCGCGCCTCGTACATGTTAATGAGCAGGTTCGCGAGTTTATTCGCAGCGCGCAGCGCGTGGCTGAAAACCCTGTCCCCTATTCCGCAACGGATAACGATCTCGAATCTCTGCTGCTTACCCTGTGTAAAGAGATGACGCCGGGAGAGCAAAAGCTGCTGATGTCGCTGCTGCTGCGTGAAGGAATCACCGGGTTACTCAACCGACTCGGTATTCGCGATCGGTGAAAGCATGATGAAACTTAAAGATAAAATGACCCCAGCGGAGCTCGCCGAGTGCCTTAACCTCGCCCGGCAAACCATTAACCGCTGGGCCAGAGAACAAAAATGGCGGACGGAACCGATCCCCGGAGTCAAAGGCGGACGCGCTCGCCTTATCGTCATCGACAGGTCGGTGATCGATTTCCTGGCAAATATCCCGGCGCTGCGGCATCTGACCATAGATAACCAGCTGGCGGAACCGACCGTCAAATACTATGTGAACGATGTGGACACAATCTGGCGCCAGATAGTCGAGACCATGCACCTGATGACCCCAACTGAGCAGCTGCACCTGCGGGATTTTCTTGCGCGTGAGGGGATCAGCGGGTTTCTGTCCCGGCTTGGCATTACTGATGCGAATTAACGGGCAAAAAAAACTGCGGGGTTCGCTATCCCCGCAGTTTTACGATGGCTGTATCAGGATCAGGATTGCTGGCTTTCGCGTTCAGCAATAAAGTCCAGCGCCTTGTTGATACGTTCTACGCTACGTGATTTACCGATCGCATGGACGGTCACATCAAGCGCCGGAGACTGACCCGCACCGGTCACCGCGACGCGCAGCGGCATCCCCACTTTTCCCATCCCCACTTCCAGCTCATCGGCCGTCGCCTGAATCGCATGATGGACGTTTTCCGCCGTCCAGTCGCTGATGGCGGCTAATTTGTCGCGCACCACTTCCAGCGGCTGACGGGCAACTGGACGCAGATGTTTTTTCGCCGCATCGGCATCAAACTCGGCAAAATCTTCATAGAAATAACGGCAGCTCGCCGCCATCTCTTTAAGGGTTTTGCAGCGCTCGCCCAGCAGCTTCACCAGCTCAGCCAGCTGCGGGCCGTTACGGGTGTCGATATTTTCCTGCTCAATGTGCCACTGTAAATGCGTTGCCACGTACTCCGGGGCCAGCGAGTTGATATAGTGGTGGTTCAGCCACTGCAGCTTTTCCGTATTGAACGCGCTCGCCGATTTGCTCACCGCCCCCAGGCTGAACAGTTTAATCATCTCTTCGCGAGAGAAAATCTCCTGGTCGCCGCTGGACCACCCCAGACGCACCAGATAGTTCAGCAGCGCTTCCGGCAGGTAGCCGTCGTCGCGATACTGCATAACGCTGACCGCACCGTGCCGCTTGGACAGTTTCTTACCATCATCTCCGTTAATCATCGAGACGTGGGCGTAAACCGGCACCGGCGCATTCAGCGCTTTCAGGATGTTAATCTGGCGCGGGGTATTGTTGATATGGTCTTCGCCGCGAATAACGTGGGTGATTTCCATATCCCAGTCGTCAACCACGACGCAGAAGTTGTAGGTTGGAGAACCATCGGTACGGCGGATAATCAGATCGTCCAGCTCCTGGTTGCTGAATTCGATCGGACCGCGGATCTGGTCGTCAAAAACAACGGAACCCTCTTCCGGGTTGGCAAAACGGACAACGCAAGGTTCGTCATCAGCATGATGTTCGTGGCCATGGCGGCAGCGACCGTCGTAGCGGGGCTTCTCGCCTTTTGCCATTTGCTCTTCACGCAGCGCTTCCAGACGCTCTTTAGAGCAATAGCATTTATAGGCCGTACCCGCTGCCAGCATTTCATCAATAACGGCGTTGTAGCGATCAAAACGCTTGGTCTGGAAGTACGGACCCTCGTCCCATTCCAGGCTCAGCCAGTTCATACCATCCATAATGGCTTCAATGGCCTCCGGCGTAGAGCGCTCAAGATCGGTATCTTCAATACGCAGCACAAACTCACCGCCGTGGTTACGTGCAAAAAGCCAGGAATAGAGAGCAGTACGCGCGCCGCCAACGTGCAGATAGCCTGTCGGGCTGGGCGCGAAGCGAGTTTTGATTTTCATGAAGTGGCCTTACGTTTGATAAAGGTGCCGACACGCGGCAGTGTTCGTTGGATTTTATGGAGGAATATTCTAACACCGTGGGCTGATTCCTCAATGTTGTTACCGTTTCAACGTCACGCTTTCCCCTTTTTGTTTATAAATCATGCGCCACGGATGACATTGCGATCGTTTTGTTTAATTTTACGACGAACAAACAAATTATTTAGAAAAGGCGTTGACTCATTTTCAACTCTCCCTATAATGCGACTCCACACAGCGGGGGTGATTAGCTCAGCTGGGAGAGCACCTCCCTTACAAGGAGGGGGTCGGCGGTTCGATCCCGTCATCACCCACCACTTTCTCGCCAGCTGGATTTCTTGTCGTAAAATGAAGTACCGAAGTGGGTGATTAGCTCAGCTGGGAGAGCACCTCCCTTACAAGGAGGGGGTCGGCGGTTCGATCCCGTCATCACCCACCACTTCGGGTCGTTAGCTCAGTTGGTAGAGCAGTTGACTTTTAATCAATTGGTCGCAGGTTCGAATCCTGCACGACCCACCAATGTAAAAAAGCGCCCTAAAGGCGCTTTTTTGCTATCTGCGATATATAAGATTCGAACCTGCCGCAGGTTCGAGTCGACAAAATTGTCGGGAACAATTTTGCACAACGCGTAGCGTTGCCCGAAGGGCGAGTCTCAGGATGAGACGAGTAGCGAAGAGAGACAATGGAGCCGCCTGCGGCGACAGCCCGGAGGGCGAGCGAAGCGAGTCATCCTGCACGACCCACCAATGTAAAAATGGCGCTGGCGGCGCTTTTTTGCTATCTGCGCTTACAAAGCCGGCACAGGTCTTCATCTTGCTATCCGCCACTGACCATCAATTCACCAGCGCCGTAATCAGCTTCTCCAGCGCGGGCATCGCCTGCTGTTGGTCATAGACGATATACAAATCTGCGGGTATGCGTTCTTCCAGCGGACGAAACACCACCCCCGGCCACGTCATTTGCGCATAGCTATCAGCGATGAGCGTAATACCTATCCCCATACTGACCATCGCCAGAACCGTTTGCGGCTCCATCACTTCACGGATAATCATCGGCGAGAATCCGGCGCTCTGGCACACGCGCTGCAAAAACGTCCAGTCCGTATGTATTGAAGGCATGGTGACAAAATATTCGTTACGCAACGCCGCAAGCGGGATTGCCCTACGCGCGGCAAGCGGATGCTCTTCCGGCATGGCCACCAGAAAAGAGGATTCGTGCAATCGCAGGCTGGTAAATCCAGGAGAAGGCGCTGTCGCCATCCGCCAGACGCCGGCGTCCAGCTCGCGTCGTTCCAGCATCGCCATCTGCATGGCGGGCATGTTCTCGCGGAAAAGCACCTCTACGTTAGGGTTCTCTTTCAAAAAACGCCGCATCACCGGACGCATTTTTCCCCACATAGCCGTACCTATCACGCCCAGCTCTACCCGTCCCGCCTCACCCCGCCCAATCTGTTCCACGCGCGCCAGCGCCTGATTCGCGCTGGAAAGCAGACGACGGGACTCCTCCATCAGGATTTTTCCTGCGTGGGTCAACGCTACGCTGCGGGAGTGGCGAACAAACAGCAGCGTGCCAAGCTGCTGCTCCAGGTCTTTAATGTGAATGCTGAGCGGAGGTTGCGACATGTTCAGACGGGCCGCCGCACGACCAAAATGCAGCTCTTCGGCAACAGCCAGAAAATAGCGCAATAACTTCAGATCGATACGATGCGTGCGTTCCATGGATCATGCGCTCCTGAGGCATAAAGATAATGCGCAAAGTTACCACACTGCATCAGAAAAAATGAAACGGCGGAACATGTGCCCGCCGCGGAAGAGGATTAATGCGTCAGCGCTTTTTTCGTTAACTTCTCAGGTTCATGTTTATATTTGAAGAACACGGCAAAAATAACCGCCAGCAGCAATGAATAGGCCGCGAATACCAGCCAGATGGTCTGCCACTCTTTTACGCCATCAACAGAGAAGTAATCCACGGCCATGCCGCTGAGAACCGAACCTACCCACGCGCCAACACCGTTCACCATGGTCATAAACAACCCCTGCGCGCTGGCGCGAATATGCGCCCCCGCCTCTTGCTCTACGAACACCGACCCTGAAATATTAAAGAAGTCGAATGCGCAGCCGTAAACGATCATCGACATCAGCAGCAGAACAAAACCGAACGGAGACGGATCGCCAAAGGCAAAAAAGCCAAAGCGCAGCGTCCATGCCAGCATACTCATCAGCATGACCGTTTTAATACCAAAGCGTTTCAGAAAGAACGGAATGGTGAGAATAAAGGCGACTTCCGCCATCTGCGAGACCGAAAGCAAAATAGAGGGATAACGTACGACAAAGCTGTCGGCAAACGCCGGGTTGCGGGCGAAATCATGTAGAAAGGGGTTACCGAAGACGTTGGTTATTTGCAGTACCGCCCCGAGCATCATCGCGAAGAAAAAGAAAATGGCCATCCGCGGATTTTTAAACAATACGAATGCATCCAGTCCCAGCCTCGTGGCCAATGTGGTGCCAGGTTTCTTCTCGGTCACAGGAATTTTCGGTAGCGTAAGCGCATAAATCGCCAGTAATAACGACGCGGCAGAGGCGATATAAAGCTGCGCGCTGCTCAACTCCAGCCTCATCAGGCTCACCGTCCACATGGCAACAATAAAACCAAGAGTGCCAAATACGCGAACAGGAGGAAACGCGGTCGCCGGATCCTGGCCGGACTGCGCCAGACATGAATAGGAGATGCTATTAGACAACGAGATAGTCGGCATATAGGCCATCGCGTTAATCAGCATTACCCAGAACATCGTCTCCGGATCGGTGACGGTCGTTGCATAAAGAAGCACTCCCGCGCAGACCAGGTGGCAGAGCATATAGGCCCGCTCTGCACGTAGCCATTTATCGGCAACGATCCCCATAATGGCGGGCATGATAATGGCCGCCAGCCCTTTGGAACTATAGACAATGCCGACATTTGCCCCGGTGAAATGCAGCGTGTTTATCATGTAAGAACCCAGGGTGACCAGCCAGCTACCCCAGATAAAATATTGCAAAAACGACATGAGTTTTAAGCGAGAGGCGATACCCATTTTTCCGTTCCCTGCCATTAAAGTAAGACCCCGCAAGCGGGGTCAATATTTATTATTTTTTCAGGCCAGTTTGCGTAAGAAGCCGCAGATCAGGTTAATAAAGTTCTGCCGGGAGAGTTCGGCCGCCGCCAGGGTTTGCGCGTGAGATAGTTTCACATCGCCGAGGCCCTCAGCCAGATTGGTAATGGCTGAGACGGCCACCACTTTCAGCTCGCAATGGCGGGCAGCGATGACTTCCGGCACGACGGACATCCCCACCACATCGCCGCCGATAATCTGCATCATGCGAATCTCCGCCGCCGTTTCAAAATTCGGCCCGGGATAAGAGACAAATACGCCTTCAGTCAGCGAAAACCCCTCCTCCTCCGCTACGCGCTGCAGAACGGCGCGGTAATCCGCGTCATAGGCGTTGGCCAGGGAGAAGAAGCGTTCGCCGAAGCGCTCATCATTCAGGCCCACCATTGGCGTACCCGGCATCGTGTTAATATGGTCGCTGAGCGCCACCAGGCTTCCCGGCCCCACTTCCGGACGTAAAGAACCGGCCGCGTTAGTACAAAACAGCAGTTCACACCCCAGCAGCTTTAGCGTGCGGATGGCATCAGTCATCACCGTCATGCCCCGACCTTCATAGAAGTGCCCACGCCCTTTCATGCAGGCAACGGGTACGCCGGCCAGATTTCCAAGCACCAGTTCGCCGGCATGGCCGTGGACCGTACTTACCGGGAAGCCGGGCAGCTTCTCGTAGGAAATCGCCACCGCATCTTCAATTTGTTCCGCCAGCGCCCCAAGACCCGACCCCAGTATAAAGGCCACCCGCGGCGTAAAATCCGGCTTATATCCGCGAATAATATCGGCGCTATACCAAGGGTTCTGTGAGAAAAGCGTGTCGCTCATAAGCTGTCCTTAAAAACTGAAGAATGGATAAAATGATTGGCTACCATCTTGTTATAACGATGCGACGCAATCGATTACCAATACAGTTTTCCCGGACGTTTGATACTAAAAAGCTATTGATTTCATTTCTGATACAAGGGGTCGTTCTCGCGTAAGGCGGTAAGCCGGGCCGCCTGCAGCCGCACCACCTCCCACAGCGCCTCTGCGGCTGTCGATAGCGAGCGGTTTTTACGCCGCGCCAGCATCAGCTGGCGTTCCACCACCGGGGTGAGCCGCTTCACCTGCAGATGACTTCCCTGAGGGAGCGGCAGCGCTAACGCAGGTAGGATGCTGATGCCTATCCCCGACTCAACCATTGGAAATAGCGTGGCCGGATGACCAATTTCCTGCACGATATTTGCGGTAACGGCGAATCCCGCGAGCGCGGCGTCAATCAGCGGCCGGCTACCCGAAGCATAATCCTGCAAAACCAGCCGCTGGTCATGCAGCGCATGCCAGCTCACCGCATCCCTTTTAGCGAAAGGGTGATCGCGACGGCAAAGCAGCAGGAAAGGTTCAGCGAGAACCGCCTCACACTGCAAATCGGTCGCGGCGCCAGGGTCGATAACAATGCCAAAATCCACTTCTCCCTGGCGGATGCTCTCCAGCACCCACTGCTGGGGGCGATCGTGCAGAACGAAATCTATCTCCGGATAGCGACGGTTGCTGTAGGCGATGCACTGCGGGATCAAATGGGCGGAAATGGTCTGGCTGGCCGCCACCCGCACGGTTCCCATAAGCTGCTGCCCGACGCGCCCGGCCTCACGCAACGTGCCGTTTAACTCATCCAGCAGGCGCTCAAGCCGGGCCGCCAGCTGCTGTCCGGCTTCCGTGAGCACCACTTCGCGCGTCGTTCGGTCAAGCAGGCGTACGCCGGTCTGATGTTCCAGCTCTTTCACGCTGTGGCTTACCGCTGACTGACTCAGGCCAATACTTTCCCCTGCCCGGCTAAAGCTTTTGACGCGAGCAACGGTCACAAAAACCTTCAACTGACGTAGCGAATAATTCATCTCTTTTTTTCATGAATAGATGCAATAAATCGATTTTATTTCTCAAACTAAAGAAAGCACAATAGCGACATCGATTTTCAGGAGCGTTTATGAAATTTTTCCGCATTCTTGATCCATTCACCCTGACGTTAGTCACCGTCGTCCTGCTGGCCTCCTTCTTTCCTGCGCGCGGCGGATTTGTCCCCTTCTTTGAACATTTAACCACCGCCGCCATCGCGCTGCTTTTCTTTATGCACGGCGCCAAGCTCTCGCGTGAGGCGATCGTTGCCGGGGGCAGCCACTGGCGTTTACATCTCTGGGTCATGTGCAGCACGTTTATCGTTTTTCCCGTGCTTGGCGTGCTGTTCGCCTGGTGGGCGCCCGTTAACGTCGATCCGGCGCTTTATACCGGGTTTATTTATCTCTGCATTCTCCCCGCCACCGTCCAGTCAGCCATTGCATTTACCTCTCTGGCGGGCGGCAACGTGGCGGCTGCGGTATGCTCAGCTTCGGCCTCAAGCCTGCTGGGGATCTTCATTTCGCCACTGCTGGTCGGCCTGTTGATGAACCTGCACGGCGCGGGGGGGAGTCTGGAGCAGGTTGGCAAAATCATGCTGCAGCTGCTGCTGCCGTTTGTGCTGGGACATCTCTCTCGTCCGTGGATTGGCAACTGGGTGGCAAAACATAAAAAGTGGATCTCGAAAACCGACCAGACCTCCATCCTGCTGGTGGTCTATTCGGCGTTCAGCGAGGCGGTTGTTAACGGTATCTGGCACAAAGTCGGCGTCGGTTCGCTGCTGTTTATCGTTATTGTCAGCATGGTGCTGCTGGCGATTGTGATTGCGATTAACGTCTTTGTGGCGCGCAGGTGCGGGTTTAATAAAGCGGATGAAATTACGATTGTCTTTTGCGGGTCGAAAAAGAGCCTGGCGAATGGCATTCCGATGGCCAACATTCTCTTCCCGACCTCTATCCTGGGGATAATGGTGCTGCCGCTGATGATCTTCCACCAGATTCAGCTTATGGTCTGTGCGGTGCTGGCGCGGCGCTATAAGCGCCAGGCCGAAGCGTTACAGGCGCAGGAGAAAAGCCGCGCCTCCGAAGCCTAACGCGGGCGCTTAAGGGGCTCGACCAGGCTGGTCAGCCCCTCCGTTTTAATCAATAGCGTTAATGCCATCAGCTCGCCAAGATGTCCGGCGGGAAATTGATCCTTACGGGCAAACCACAGCAAATACTCTTCCGGCACATCGATTAAGCGCCGCCCTTTGTATTTACCAAACGGCATTTCCGTATTGGCAATCTCAATAAGCCGATCTTTATCCACGCGACTCTCCGAGCAGACGCAGCATTTCGTCTTCATCGATCACCGCAATTCCCAGCTCCTGCGCTTTGGCAAGCTTAGAGCCCGCCGCCTCCCCGGCGATGACCAGGTCGGTCTTCTTCGACACGCTGCCCGCCACCTTCGCACCCAGCGCAGCCAGCCGGGCTTTCGCATCGTCACGGGAGAGCTGACTCAGGCTACCGGTCAGAACCACCGTTTTGCCGGCAAAGGGGCTATCAATCTCTTCCGCGTTGACCACGACCGGCGCCGGCCAGCGGACGCCTTCTTTACGCAGCTGAGCAATCACTTCGCGGTTGCTCTCTTCGGCAAAGAAATTACGCACGTGCGTGGCAACCACAATCCCGACATCGGGCACTTTTTGCAGATCGTCAATTGAAGCCTGCTCCAGCGCCTCAATGGTGCCAAAGTGGGCCGCTAAACCGGCTGCCGTCGCCTCACCGACTTCGCGGATCCCCAGCGCATAAAGGAAACGGGCAAAGGTGGTCTCTTTGGACTTTTCCAGGGCATCCACCACGTTCTGCGCTGATTTGGGCCCCATGCGATCGAGCCCGGTGAGTTTACCCGGCGTCAGTTGAAAGAGATCGGCCGGCGTATGCACGTACTCTTTTTCAACCAGCTGATCGATGATTTTATCGCCCATACCGTCAACGTCCAGGGCGCGACGGGAGACAAAATGCTTGAGCGCTTCTTTACGCTGAGCTCCGCAGATCAGACCGCCGGTACAGCGCGTCACCACTTCGCCTTCCACGCGTTCAACGTCGGAATGACATACCGGACAATGGGTGGGGAACACGATCTCACGCGTCTCCTCCGGGCGTTCTGAGAGCACGACGTTCACAACCTGAGGGATAACATCGCCGGCGCGGCGAATGACCACCTTATCGCCGATACGCAGCCCCAGACGCTCGATTTCATCAGCATTATGCAGCGTCGCGTTGCTGACCAGGACCCCGGCGACGTGTACCGGCTCCAGACGCGCAACCGGCGTGATGGCGCCAGTGCGCCCGACCTGAAACTCAACGTCACGCACGAAAGTCATCTGCTCCTGCGCCGGAAACTTAAACGCCACCGCCCAGCGCGGCGCGCGGGCTACGAAGCCAAGCTGTTCCTGCAGCGCCAGCGAATCGACTTTGATGACCACGCCGTCGATATCAAACCCCAGCTTCGGCCGATCCTCTTCAACCTGGCGATAGTAAGTAAGCACTTCCTCGGGCGTATGGCAGAGCTTTACACGCTCGCTGACCGGCAGCCCCCAGGACTTAAACTGCTGCAAGCGCGCCGAGTGGCTGGCAGGAAGCTCGCCGCCTTCCAGCACGCCCACGCCGTAGCAAAAGAAAGTGAGTGGACGCTTCGCGGTAATTCGCGGATCGAGCTGGCGTAAAGACCCCGCCGCCGCGTTACGCGGGTTAGCAAAGACTTTACCTCCGGTTCGCCGCGCCTCTTCATTAATTTTTTCAAACCCTGCCTGCGGCAGGAACACCTCTCCGCGCACCTCAAGCCGCTGCGGAATATTGTCACCGCGTAGCTTCAGGGGAATCGCGCGGATGGTACGCACGTTGGAGGTAATATCTTCACCGGTCGCTCCATCGCCGCGGGTCGCCGCCTGCACCAGTAGGCCGTTTTCATACAGGATACTGACCGCCAGGCCATCCAGCTTGAGCTCGCAGCAGTAAGTCAGGTTATCGGTATTTTTCAGGCGATCCTGTACCCGCTTGTTGAACGCGAGGAAGCTCTCCTCATCAAAAACGTTGTCCAGCGACAGCATCGGGACTTCATGGCGAATCTGGCTAAAAGAGGCTAACGGTGCGGCACCGACGCGCTGGGTGGGCGAGTCCGGGGTGATCAGCTCAGGGTGCTGAGCTTCCAGCTCGCGCAGTTCGCGCATTAACCGATCGTATTCCGCATCAGGGATTTCCGGCGTATCCATGACGTGGTAGAGATATTCATGATGGCGAAGCGTGGTTCGCAGTTCAGTCAGTTTTTGTTCGTTCGATTCCATATCACACCATCAATGATAAAAAACCCCCGACGGGCGGGGGTTCAGGATAAGTAGATGAAACGCAAGAAGATGAATCAGGCGTTAGCCTCTTTCACTTCACGAATTCGGTCTTGATATTCACGCAATTTTTGCGGCGTCATCATACGACGCTGGTCATCCAGCACTACGCCGCCGACTTCATCGGCAATGTACTGCGCGGACTGCAGCATCAGCTTAAAGTTTTGCAGTTCATCGCCAAAGGACGGAACCTGCATAAAGATAGTCACCCCGGGCGTCATCATATCCGCCATGCTGTCAGGATTGAAGGTGCCAGGCTTAACCATATTGGCCAGACTGAAGAGCACCTGGCCGCTGCCGTCCGGGCTGAGGTGGCGATGGAAGATATTCATATCGCCAAATTTGAAGCCCGCCTGCTGGATGCTATTGATGAGAAGCTCGCCGTTGAGCTGCGAACCGTGGTGCGCAGCGACGTTCATCACGATGACCGTCTCCTTACGCTCTTTAGGCTGCGGCGCGGCCTGCTGCGGCTCAGGGGCCTGAGGTTCCGGCGCCGGGTGCGGCTCTGGAGCGGCGGCAGGTTGTTGAACCGGCTGCTGCACATGCTGAACGGGTTGCTGCACATGCTGAACGGGCTGCTGCACATGCGGAACGGGCTGCGGCTGTACCGGCTGCTGAGGCGGCACGGCGCGCTGCGGCTGCTGGACCGGGGCCTGGGCGTGAACGGGCTGATGTTGCGGCTGCTGCGGTGCACGGACAGGCTCTTCCGGGCGCACAGGTGGCTGTTGCGCCTGACGCTCATAAGGAGGCTGATACTGGTGCTGCGGCTGACGAGGTGCTTCATGCTCCCCATGAACGCCATTCGGCGCATGACTGGTCCGATGAACCCGGACTTCACCAACGCCTTCAACATCGTCATCAAAGTCGTCGCCTTCCGACGCTTCATCGTCGCGAGACTTCATACGTTTCAGTGGGCGATCGCGAAACATCGAGGAGCGTTCTTTACGGCTGGTCCAGAAACCGTGCACCAGTAAAGCGATTATGGCGATCGCGCCAACAATGATTAATATCAGACGCAAATCCTGCATCATTATATTCTCTGTTGTTCTAACACCTTGCCACCACGGCAAACATTTACTCACTAAGAGTATTTGCCGATTACATCAAGTGCAAGTGCGTCGGGGGCTTTCACTACATAAAGATGAACTAAATCGTGCTTTTTGCTGTTTTTTCGAACATTTCCTAACTGGTTATTGTCTGCTAACCCGATAAAATAGCCCGGCATTCAGCCTGGATGTCAAAAAAGGAGCATTACCTGACTATGGTTTCATCATCCGTAACGACCCCGCGCAGTGGCGTCTACTATTTTTCGCAGGGTTGGAAGCTGATCGGGCTGCCGGGGATCCGTCGATACGTATTCCTCCCTTTACTCGTCAACATTATTCTGATGGGCGGCGCATTCTGGTGGCTGTTCACGCGTCTGGACAGCTGGATCCCTTCGTTGATGAGCCATGTTCCTGAATGGCTGCAATGGCTTAACTATCTGCTGTGGCCCATGGTGGTCATATCTATTCTGCTTGTCTTCGGCTACTTCTTCTCAACAATCGCCAACTGGATTGCCGCGCCCTTTAGCGGCCTGCTGGCCGAGCAGCTTGAAGCGCGCCTGACGGGCGCGACGCCGCCGGACGTCGGGGTTTTCGGCATCCTGAAAGATGTGCCGCGCATCATGAAGCGCGAGTGGCAGAAGTTCGCCTGGTACCTGCCGCGGGCCATCGTCCTTTTGCTTCTCTACTTTATCCCCGGTATCGGCCAGACCGTCGCCCCCGTGCTGTGGTTCCTGTTCAGCGCCTGGATGCTGGCGATTCAGTACTGCGATTACCCTTTTGATAACCATAAGGTGCCGTTTAAAACGATGCGTCAGGCGCTGCGCACGCGCAAAGTGACCAATATGCAGTTTGGCGCCCTGACCAGCCTGTTTACCATGATCCCGGTGCTAAACCTGGTCATCCTGCCCGTCGCAATTTGCGGCGCGACGGCGATGTGGGTCGATTGCTACCGTGACAAACACGCCATGTGGAAGTAGCGCTATCGCTTTCGGAGCGGCTTATGCCGCTCCTTATTACTTCTGGCTTGTCATTATTTCTCTTCTGAATATAGATATGCTAAATCCTTACTTCCGCATATTCTTTAAGCGGGTATGCTGAAGCCGTACTCCCAAATTTCATACAGTTAAGGACGGGCCATGAGTAAGATTTTTGAAGATAACTCCCTGACTATCGGCCATACGCCGCTGGTACGACTGAACCGTATCGGTAACGGACGCATCCTGGCAAAGGTAGAATCTCGTAACCCGAGCTTTAGCGTAAAATGCCGTATCGGTGCCAATATGATTTGGGATGCCGAAAAACGCGGCGTGCTGAAGCCGGGCGTTGAGCTGGTGGAACCGACCAGCGGTAATACCGGTATCGCGCTGGCCTACGTGGCTGCGGCGCGCGGTTATAAACTGACGCTGACGATGCCGGAGACCATGAGCATCGAACGCCGCAAGCTGCTGAAGGCCCTGGGCGCTAACCTGGTGCTGACCGAAGGCGCCAAGGGCATGAAAGGTGCCATCCAGAAAGCCGAAGAAATTGTCGCCAGCAACCCGGAAAAATTCCTCCTGCTCCAGCAGTTCAGCAACCCGGCCAACCCGGAAATTCATGAAAAAACCACCGGCCCGGAAATCTGGGAAGATACCGATGGTCAAATCGACGTCTTCATCTCCGGCGTCGGTACTGGCGGTACGCTGACCGGCGTGAGCCGCTATATCAAAGGCACCAAAGGTAAAAAAGATCTGCTTACCGTTGCCGTTGAACCTACCGACTCCCCGGTTATCGCCCAGGCGCTGGCAGGCGAAGAGCTGAAGCCAGGCCCGCACAAAATCCAGGGTATTGGCGCAGGCTTTATCCCAGGCAACCTGGATTTGAAGCTGGTGGATAAAGTGGTGGCTATTACCAATGAAGAAGCCATTTCCACCGCCCGTCGCCTGATGGAAGAGGAAGGCATTCTGGCCGGCATCTCTTCCGGCGCTGCCGTTGCCGCTGCGCTGAAGCTGCAGGAGGATGAAGCCTTTACCAACAAGAATATTGTGGTTATCCTACCCTCTTCAGGTGAGCGCTATTTAAGCACCGCATTGTTTGCCGATCTCTTCACCGAGAAAGAACTGCAACAGTAATGCCAGCTTGTTAATATCGTGTAAAAAAGCACCTTTCCAGGTGCTTTTTTGTGGCGCACATCAAACTTTTACCCCTCCTGGCATTGATTCACTTCGTTGGGTCTGGTATTTAACCAACACATTTATTTCGATGCGCGAAATTATTCCGATTTGGATTTCCATAAGCTGAATCGATTTTATGATTTGGTTCAAGTCTTCCTTTAGCGGCATAATGTTTAATGACGTGGTAGACGTTAACGGCCTGAAGGTTTCCACAGCGATTTTCCGCTGATGGTGCCGGAGCCGGATACGTGATGCCGGCGCTAACGATACAGGCTAAAGTTTGGCCGTTAGGCTAAACTTTAGGTCCACAACACTAAACCTATAAGTTGGGGAAATATAATGTTCCAGCAAGAAGTTACTATTACCGCTCCGAACGGTCTGCACACCCGCCCTGCTGCTCAGTTTGTTAAAGAAGCAAAAGGCTTCACTTCTGAGATCACTGTAACCTCCAACGGCAAAAGCGCCAGCGCCAAAAGCCTGTTCAAACTGCAGACTCTGGGCCTGACCCAGGGTACCGTTGTCACTCTCTCTGCCGAAGGCGAAGACGAGCAAAAAGCAGTTGAGCATCTGGTAAAACTGATGGCTGAACTCGAGTAAGTTCACGGGTTCTTTTTAATATCAGTCACAAGTAAGGTAGGGTTATGATTTCAGGCATTTTAGCATCCCCGGGTATCGCTTTCGGCAAGGCACTTCTGCTGAAAGAAGATGAAATTGTCATCGACCGGAAGAAAATTTCTGCCGATAAGGTTGATCAGGAAGTTGAACGTTTTCTGAATGGCCGCACCAAGGCCTCCGCCCAGCTGGAGGTCATCAAAACCAAAGCTGGTGAAACTTTCGGTGAAGAAAAAGAAGCCATCTTCGAAGGGCACATCATGCTGCTGGAAGATGAGGAGCTTGAGCAGGAAATCATAGCCCTGATTAAAGATAAGCATATGACTGCCGATGCGGCAGCCAATGAAGTTATCGAAGGTCAGGCTACTGCCCTGGAAGAACTGGATGACGAATACCTGAAAGAGCGTGCCGCTGACGTACGCGACATCGGTAAGCGCCTGCTGCGCAACATCCTTGGTCTGGCCATCATCGATCTGAGCGCGATTCAGGATGAAGTTATCCTGGTAGCCGCTGACCTGACCCCGTCTGAAACTGCACAGCTGAACCTGAACAAGGTGCTGGGCTTCATCACCGACGCGGGCGGCCGTACTTCCCACACCTCCATCATGGCGCGCTCCCTTGAACTGCCGGCCATCGTGGGGACCGGTAGCGTGACTACCCAGGTGAAAAACGGCGACTATCTGGTTCTCGATGCGGTGAATAATCAGGTTCTGGTTAACCCGAGCGACCAACAAATCGAAGAACTACGCAACCTGCAGGCTCAGGTCGCTGAAGAGAAAGCGGAGCTGGCTAAGCTGAAAGACCTGCCGGCCATTACGCTGGACGGCCATCAGGTTGAAGTCTGTGCCAACATCGGTACCGTACGCGACGTTGAAGGTGCCGAACGTAACGGCGCGGAAGGCGTTGGTTTGTATCGTACAGAATTCCTGTTCATGGACCGCGACTCGCTGCCGACTGAAGAAGAACAGTTCGCAGCATACAAAGCCGTTGCCGAAGCGTGCGGCTCGCAGGCGGTTATCGTTCGCACCATGGACATCGGCGGCGACAAAGAGCTGCCGTACATGAACTTCCCGAAAGAAGAGAACCCGTTCCTCGGCTGGCGCGCAGTGCGCATCGCCATGGATCGCAAAGAGATTCTGCGCGACCAGGTTCGTGCTATCCTGCGCGCTTCCGCTTTCGGTAAACTGCGCATCATGTTCCCGATGATCATCTCTGTTGAAGAAGTGCGTGCACTGAAGAAAGAGATCGAAATCTACAAACAGGAACTGCGCGACGAAGGTAAAGCTTTTGATGAGGCAATTGAGATTGGCGTGATGGTGGAAACCCCAGCCGCTGCGACAATTGCGCGTCACTTAGCCAAAGAAGTTGATTTCTTTAGTATCGGTACCAATGATTTAACGCAGTATACTCTGGCAGTTGACCGTGGTAATGATATGATTTCACATCTTTACCAGCCAATGTCCCCGTCCGTGCTGACGCTGATTAAGCAAGTTATTGATGCTTCTCATGCTGAAGGCAAATGGACTGGCATGTGCGGTGAGCTTGCGGGCGATGAACGTGCTACACTTCTGTTGCTGGGTATGGGTCTGGACGAGTTCTCTATGAGCGCCATTTCCATCCCGCGCATCAAGAAGATTATCCGTAACACGAACTTCGAAGATGCGAAAGTATTAGCAGAGCAGGCTCTTGCTCAACCGACAACGGACGAGTTAATGACGCTGGTTAACAAGTTCATTGAAGAAAAAACAATCTGCTAATTCACGAGATGCGCGGCCCAAATTACTGCTTAGGAGAAGATCATGGGTTTGTTCGATAAATTGAAATCTCTGGTTTCTGATGACAAAAAAGACACCGGAACTATTGAGATTGTTGCCCCGCTCTCTGGCGAGATCGTCAACATTGAAGACGTGCCGGATGTAGTTTTTGCGGAAAAAATTGTGGGTGATGGCATTGCTATCAAACCTACTGGCAACAAAATGGTTGCGCCGGTAGATGGTACCATCGGTAAAATTTTTGAAACCAACCATGCGTTTTCAATCGAATCTGATAGCGGCATCGAGCTGTTCGTTCACTTCGGTATTGATACCGTTGAGCTGAAAGGCGAAGGCTTCAAACGTATCGCCGAAGAAGGCCAGCGTGTGAAAGTCGGCGACCCGGTTATCGAATTCGATCTGCCGCTGCTGGAAGAGAAAGCCAAGTCTACCCTGACTCCGGTTGTTATCTCCAACATGGACGAGATCAAAGAGCTGATCAAACTGTCCGGTAGCGTAACCGTGGGTGAAACACCGGTTATCCGCATCAAGAAGTAATTCTTGCCGCAGAAGAATGGCGCCTCTCGGGCGCCATTTTTTTATCTCGCCGCTTTAAACGGCCGATAGCACTTCTCCCGCGAAATTATTTTCATCCCTTCTGGGCCGCTTTCCAGAATCCGCTTCTCGCTGTCAGAAACCTGTAAATCACACTGATATCCGCCAATGGCGCCAAATAAAGATCCCACTTCGCAGACATCCTCAAGGGCTTCGCTGCCGGTGGTCTCAAAATGGCCGACGACTCTTCCCTGCTGACGCACCACTAAACGATAGCTCTTCATTCTCCCTCCCTATGCGGCGGAAGAATGAGCTCATCGCAGCCCTGTTCATTGGTCCAGGTCATAACCGCCAGCACCCGCTGCGCGGCAGCGCGGGCGGCCTCGCCCAGCTGCATTCCGCACACCAGGCCGCTCGCCAGTTCGGCGCAAAAAAGGTCACCCGTTCCCTTCAGATCGGTTTCAACGCGCGGATGTTCAACCACCTCGACCGACTGCGCGCTAACCACCAGCACGTTGATCGTGGCGCTATTCTCTCCCGGCGCGCTGGTGATAACGACCCATTTCAGTGAATCAGAGAGCAGACTACGGGCGGCAATAATCGCCTCCTGCTGATTATGGCAAGGCAGACCGCTTAGCGTCTCCAGCTCAAACAGATTGGGCGTGATCCCCTGCGCCAGCGGGAGCAAATGCGTACGATAGGCTTCAGGGATCTCGGCCTTGACGTAGATGCCGCTATCCACATCGCCAATGACGGGATCAACGAGAATACACAGTTCAGGATGCTGCTCGCGAATGCGCAGCAGCCATTGCGCCAGACGCTTAATCTGCACGGCGCTGCCCATATAGCCGGTCGTTACCGCCCGCAGCTCGCGCAGGGCGTCACGCTCCTCCAGCGCCTTTAAATAGCCGGCAAACCACTCTTCCGGGATAACGCCGCCATAGTAAGTATCATAATGCGGCGTATTGCTGAACAGCACCGTCGGCACCGCGATGACCCGCAGGCCGTGCTGCTTTATCGCCGGTATCGCAATACTGTTGCCTACGCTGCCGTAGACCACCTGCGACTGCACGGCCACAATATCGACCTCAAGCGCCCGACTTTTATCGTTGAAGAGCACCGATTGTATTTCATCTTGCTGGCCCATCCTTTCTCCCCCCGCTGGACAGCGGGTCATACTCTGATTATCATTCGTCCTATGCTAAAATTCATTTTGTCATAGGTCAATAATGATCGTTGGAAAAACTGCCAGTGAGATCTTCGATAGCATCCGCCATCTGGTACAAAGTGGCGCGCTCAAGCCTGGCGATGTTTTACCGCCGGTCCGCGAGCTGGCGGGCAAGCTGTCGGTTAACCGCAATACCGTCGCTGCTGCCTATAAGCGACTGGTGACCTCTGGCCTGGCTATCAGCCAGGGGCGTAATGGTACCGCCATTAAAACCCATAATACCCTTCCCGCCCTTGAAGGTGGCGATCCCTCTTCGCCGCTGAAGGATATCTCCAGCGGCAATCCCGACCCCGCTCGCCTGGCAAACCTCAAGCACTATCTCGGCGCAATTGCGCCAGCGCCTCGCCTGTACGGCGATGCGGCGGTTGAACCACGGCTGGCCGCGTGGGCCAGCAGTTGGATTAACAACGATGTGAACCTGGATGCCGATATTAACCTTGCCAGCGGCGCCGTCGATGCGCTTGAGCGCCTGCTATGCGCCCTGCTGCTGCCCGGCGATAGCGTGGCCATCGAAGACCCCTGTTTTCTCAGCAGCATCAATATGCTGCGCTACGCCGGTTTTAGCCCTTCGCCGGTACCGGTCGACGGGGAAGGCATGCAGCCTGAGGCCCTTGAAGAGGCGCTGCGCAACGGCGCCCGGGCGGTCATTATTACCCCGCGCGCGCACAATCCGACCGGCTGTAGCCTCAGCGAATCCCGCGCCCGGGCAATACGCGAAATACTGGCCCGCTATCCGCAGGTTCTGGTGATTGTTGACGACCATTTCGCGCTGCTCTCCGCCACGCCCTGGTACTCCCCTATCGCCGCGGAAAGCCAGCGTTGGGCGCTGGTACGCTCCCTGTCAAAAACCCTGGGGCCGGATATGCGTCTGGCCATCGTCGCCAGCGACGCTGACACGTCGGCGGCGCTGCGACTGAGGCTTAATTCCGGTAGCCAGTGGGTCAGCCATCTGTTGCAGGATCTGGTCATCGCCTGCCTTAACGACAACACCTTTATGGCCTCTCTGGCGCAAACCCGGCGCCACTATCGTCAGCAGCATGAAAAGCTGATTGCCGCCCTCGCCAGCCGCGGAATCACCCACCTGACGCCGGGAGACGGCCTTAATTTTTGGTTCCCGCTGGAAGAGCCGAGCCAGCCGGTAGCGCTCCGTCTGGCGCACGCCGGCTGGCTGGTTCGCGAAGGCGAAACGTTCGGCATTCGCGCCCCTTCGCACGGGCTGAGGCTGTCGCTTGCGACGCTCAGCGACAATGAAATGAATAAGCTCGCCAATGACTTATACCAGATATTACAACAACAGTGACGGGAGTTAACGCTATGCAGATCCATTTTATCGTCCATGAAGTCTTTGAAGCGCCAGGAGCTTACCTGCACTGGGCGCAGGCGCGCGGCTACGGTATCAGCTGGTCGCGGGTTTACGCGGGGGACAGGCTACCGGAAAACGCCAACGCCTTTGATATGCTGGTTGTGCTCGGCGGCCCGCAGTCGCCGCGCACGACATTATCTGAGTGCCCCTGGTTTGATAGCCACGCCGAGCAGCGTTTGATTGCGCAGGCCATTGCCGCAGGACGGATCGTGGTAGGGATTTGCCTGGGCTCGCAGCTTATCGGTGAAGCGCTGGGCGCGCCGGTCATGCAAAGTCCGGAAAAAGAGGTGGGTCACTATCCCATCACGCTCACCACCGCGGGCCTGCAGGATGACAAACTGGCCCATTTTGGCCCCTCGCTGGTCGTCGGCCACTGGCATAACGATATGCCAGGCCTGACGCCGGAGGCGGAAGTGATGGCCTCCAGCGAAGGCTGCCCGCGGCAAATTGTGAAATACAGCGACCGGGTTTATGGCTTCCAGTGCCACATGGAGTTTGATGCTGAGGTCATTGAGCTGCTGATCGCCCATTCGCAGCAGGAACTTAGCGCCGCCAGAGGCAGGCGTTTCATTCGTAGTGAACAGGAGATGCGTGCCTGGGATTATCGCGAAATGAATGAGAAGCTATGGGCGTTTCTTGATAAGCTGACGGCAAAGTAAGCAAAAGGCTTTTATTAAAGCCCGACAGTTTAAGGATCGCCAGAAATGCACAATCCCAACCCACAGCTTAAAGCCGCCATCGAAGCCTGCGATCGCGCTATCTCCCAGGAGGATTACGCGACACTGATGGAGTATTACGCTGAAGACGCCGCGCTGGTCGTCAAGCCAGGCATGGTGGTGCGGGGCAAAGAAAATATCCGCAACGCGTTTATCGCCATTGCCGACTATTTCCAGCACCGGCTGGTGGTGACGCAGGGAAAAATGGAGATTATCGAAGGCGGCGGCAATGCGCTGGTGATTATGGAGACCCGGCTGGATATTCCGACGGCGGAAGCCGGGATAACACAGGTCACGCGTCGCGCAACCTATGTCTTTCGTCAGCAGGGCGAACGCTGGCTCTGCACCGTGGATAACTCCTATGGTACGGACCTGCTCGACGCGCCCGAGGTTTAAATTCCCGCGCCCTGGGTAAAGTGCTCTTCGCCAAATACGCCGGTAGAAAGGTAGCGATCGCCGCGATCGCAAACGATCGCCACCACTACCGCGCCAGGATTTTCACCCGCCACGCGTAGCGCGCCCGCCACCGCGCCGCCGGAACTGACGCCGCAGAAAATCCCCTCCTTCACCGCCAGCATCCGCATGGTGTTTTCGGCATCCTGTTGATGGATATCGAGCACCTCGTCCACCAGCTGCGCGTTAAAAATGCCCGGCATATATTCGGCAGGCCAGCGGCGAATTCCGGGAATACTGCTCCCCTCTTCCGGCTGCAGCCCCACGATGCTCACCGCTTTATCCTGCTCGCGCAGAAAACGCGATACGCCGGTAATGGTGCCGGTGGTACCCATGCTGGAGACAAAATGGGTGATCCGCCCGTCGGTCTGCTGCCAGATTTCCGGCCCGGTAGTGGTGTAGTGCGCGTACGGGTTGTCCGGGTTGTTGAACTGATCGAGCAGCTTGCCTTCGCCGCGCTGCGCCATGGCTAACGCTAAGTCACGCGCGCCTTCCATTCCCTGCTCTTTGGTGACCAGAATCAGCTCCGCACCATAGGCGCGCATGGCGGCACGGCGCTCCTGGCTCATGTTGTCCGGCATCAGCAGCTTCATCTGATAGCCTTTAAGCGCGGCGATCATCGCCAGCGCAATGCCGGTATTGCCGCTGGTCGCTTCAATCAGCACATCTCCGGGCTTAATCTCTCCGCGCTTTTCGGCCTCGACAATCATCGACAGGGCCGCCCTGTCTTTCACCGACCCCGCCGGGTTATTGCCTTCAAGTTTGACCCAGATTTCGCTGCCGTTGTCCGGCCCCATGCGCTGCAGTTTGACCAGAGGCGTGTTGCCGATAGTGTGTTCGAGTGTATTCACGTTTATTGCTCAATAAAAAGCCCGGTAAGCATTACGCCACCGGGCGAAAAACATACGCGATAACCTATCAGGCTGACTCCGCCAGAGCAATATCCTCGCGCGTCTCAATGCGTTCCTTCCCGTGATAAATACGGGCATGCTGCAGACCGACAAACAGGCGCTCTCCCCGGTGCGGCGGGACGTCGTCGCGCATGACCACGGTCAGCGGCTCGGTATACCAGCCCAGCGGTTGTACCACCAATTGCGTGTAGTGACCTTTAGGGCTAGCTTCCAGCACCTGCACAGGCAGCGGTGAATCGAGGCTGGTTCGGCGGCTGACGTCAACTTCCCATGGACGCAGGAACAGATCGACCGGCCCCTGATGCGCGGAGGTATAGCCCAGCGGCCAGCGGTGCGCGCCCACGTGGAATTGTCCGCCGCGAATAGTGCCCTGCAGACGGTTCACCTCGCCCATAAATTCCAGCACAAAGCGGGTCGCCGGTTCGCGCCAGAGCTGCTCCGGCTCGTCAACCTGCTCAATGTTCCCCTGACTCATCACTACCACGCGGTCGGCAACTTCCATCGCCTCTTCCTGATCGTGGGTGACGAAGACGCTGGTGAACTTCAGCTCTTCATGAAGCTGACGCAGCCAGCGACGCAGCTCTTTACGCACCTGGGCGTCCAGCGCGCCGAAGGGTTCATCCAACAGCAGTATCTGCGGTTCAACCGCCAGCGCACGTGCCAGCGCCACACGCTGTTTCTGCCCGCCGGAGAGCTGCGCCGGAAAACGGTCCGCCAGGTGAGCCAGCTGTACCATCTCCAGCAGTTTGGTCACTTTCGCTTTGATGGCCGCCGCATTTGGGCGCTCGCGGCGCGGCAGTACGGTCAGGCCAAACGCAATATTGTCGAACACGGTCATATGGCGGAACAGCGCGTAATGCTGGAATACAAAGCCAACCTTACGATCGCGGGCATGCAGACGGCTTACGTCGGTGCCGTGAAAGCGGATGTGCCCGCTGGTCTGATGCTCAAGCCCGGCGATAATACGCAGCAGCGTGGTTTTACCGGAACCAGACGGCCCGAGCAGCGCCACCATTTGTCCGGAAGGGATATCCAGCGAGATATCATTCAGCACCTGGGTGCGACCAAAGGACTTCTTAATATTGGCAATCTCAATGCTCATGATTTCCCTCCTGATGCTGACGTTTTTCCTGATTTTCTAAACGCCACTGCACCACACTCTTCAAAAACAGGGTCAAAATAGCCATCAGCGTCAGCAACGCGGCGGCAGTAAACGAACCGATGGTGTTGTAGTCCTGCTGCAGCAGCTCAATCTGTAGCGGCAGCGACAGGGTTTCACCGCGAATAGAGCCGGAGACGACGGAAACGGCACCGAACTCGCCAATCGCGCGGGCGTTGGTCAGCACCACGCCGTAAAGCAGTGCCCAGCGGATATTCGGCAGCGTCACGCGGCGAAACATCTGCCAGCCTGACGCGCCCAGCAGCACCGCCGCTTCGTCTTCGTTGCTCCCCTGGCTTAACATCACCGGCACCAGCTCGCGCACCACAAACGGGCAGGTCACAAAGACCGTCACCAGCACCATGCCCGGCCAGGCAAACATAATCTGCAAGTTGTGCTCATCCAGCCAGCCGCCCAGCGGCCCGTTGGAGCCATAAAAGAGCAGATAAACCAGGCCCGCTACCACTGGCGACACGGCAAAAGGAATATCCAGCAGGGTCAGCAGCAGCTGACGTCCAGGGAAGTTAAAGCGCGTCACCAGCCACGCCAGCAGCGTGCCGAACACCAGGTTCACCGGCACGGTGATCAATGCAATCAGCACGGTCAGCCAGATGGCGTGCAGCATATCCGGGTTCGCCAGGTTTTCCAGCGCGGGCATCAGCCCCTTGCTGAAGGCCTGAACGAAGATATATACCGTCGGCACGACGAGAATAAACGCGGAAACCAGCACACCTGCACCGATCAGAAACCATTTACCCCAGTTGATGCGGGGCGCATCGTATCGCTTCAATTGCGTAACTTCCGCCATCAGTGACCTACCACACGTCGACCAAAGCGACTTTGCAGAGTGTTAATCGAGTACAGCAGCAGCAGCGAGGCCGCGAGGATCACCGAAGCAATCGCGCTCGCTGCCGGGTAATCAAACTCCTGCAAACGGATAAAAATCATCAGCGAGGTCACTTCCGTTTTCCACGCAATGTTGCCGGCGATAAAAATCACCGCGCCAAACTCACCGAGGCTGCGGGTAAAGGACAGCGCAACGCCCGCCATCAGCGCCGGTGAGAGCTCCGGCAGCACCACCTTGCGAAAGCTCTGCCAGCGCGTGGCGCCAAGGGTTTCCGCCGCTTCTTCATATTCCGGACCCAACTCTTCCAGCACCGGCTGCACGGTACGCACCACAAAAGGGATGCTGGTAAAGGCCATGGCCACCGCGATACCGAGCCAGGTATAGGTGACTTTAATATCAAATTTCGCTAGCCACTCGCCGTACAACCCGTTCACAGAGAAGAGCGAGGCGAGGGTTAAGCCGGCAACGGCCGTCGGCAGCGCAAACGGCAAATCCATCAGCGCATCAAGCAGCGTGCGGCCCGGGAAGCGGTAGCGGGTTAATATCCACGCCATCAGCAGGCCGAACACGCCGTTAAAAATGGAGGCGACAAACGCCGACAGCAGCGTCACTTTATAGGCCGCCACCACCTGCGGGTTGGTCACTACGTCCCAGTACTGCGCCCAGCTCATCTGGGCAAGCTGCATCACCAGCGCGCTGAGCGGCAACAACAGGATCAGGCAGACGAACAGCAGGCTGGTCCCGAGGCTTAAGGTAAAGCCCGGCAGCACGCGTTTAGTCGATACTGCAAACATTACTTACGCCCCGCCGCCAGCAGTTTGTCCAGCTCACCGCCGCTGGCAAAATGGGTTTTCATCACATCAGGCCAGGAGCCAAATTTATCTTCCACGCGGAACAGTTCGGTCTGCGGGAATTTATCTTGCAGCTTGTTCATCACGTCCGGGTTATTCACGCGGTAGTAGTAATCGGTGATGATGGTCTGCGCCTGCGGGCTGTACAGGTAGTTGAGATAGGCTTTTGCCGCTTTCTCGGTACCGTTGGCCTGGACGTTTTTATCCACCCACGCCACCGGGAACTCGGCCAGGATGTTGGTTTTCGGGATAACCACCTCAAAGCCCTGCGCTTCATACTGTTTGCGGATGTTATTCACTTCCGATTCGAAGCTGATCAGCACATCGCCCAGACCGCGCTCGGCGAAGGTCGTGGTAGCCCCGCGACCGCCCGTATCAAACACTTCGACGTTTTTCAGGAACCGGGTCATGAACTGCTCGGTTTTCGCTTTATCGCCGCCGTCAGCTTTGTCCGCCGCGCCCCACGCCGCTAAATAAGTGTAACGCGCGTTGCCGGAGGTTTTTGGGTTCGGGAAAATCAGCTTCACGTCGGAACGCACTAAGTCATTCCAGTCGTGGATATTCTTCGGGTTGCCTTTACGCACCAGAAAGCCCATGGTGGAGTAGAACGGCGAGCTGTTATTCGGCAGACGGCTTTGCCAGTCTGCGGGGATCAGCTTGCCTTTGTCGTGCAGAATCTGGACATCGGTAACCTGATTGTAGGTCACCACGTCGGCCTTCAGCCCTTGCAGAATCGCCAGCGCCTGTTTTGATGACCCGGCATGAGATTGTTTAATCGTCAGCTTATCGCCGCCGTTATCTTTCGCCCACTGCTGTTCGAACTGCGGGTTAAGGGCGGCAAACAGCTCGCGGGAAACATCGTAGGAACTGTTCAGCAATTCCGTCGCCTGCGCCTGCGCGACCAGCAGCACAGAAGCAGCCAGCGCCAGATATCCTTTTTTTAGTGATTTAACGGCCATTGCGCACCCTTATCAATATGATGATTTTCTGCTGATCATCATATTTATAACGGCTATGAAAGGAGTAACGGTTTTATATACCGTTTGGCGATTTGGAAGTCGAAAAGAGAATAAGGGAATGGCAAAGCTTATCTGAATCACGCATGCAGAACCGGAAAACGTTCGACGCCTGCTGGCCGCGCCGAACGGTCCCCTCTCCCTTCGGGGAGAGGGTCAGGAGAAGATCTTACAGCGCCAGCAGTCTATCCAGCGAAGGCGCGAAGTAGTATCCGCCGGTCACCGGTTTGGTAAAACGCAGCATCGCGTCGCGCTTACCGTCGGTATCGCCGAACATGCTCAGCAGCTGCTGTTCAATATTGTGCAGACGCGCGCAGTAGGCGCAAAAGTAGAGGCCGTGGGTCCCGCTGGCGGTACCGTACGGCAGGCTCTGACGCACAATCTTCAGCCCTTTACCTTCTTCTTTCAGATCCACGCGGCTCAGGTGAGAGGTATCCGGACGATCGTCGCCGTCAATCTCTTCGTTGGCTTCTTTGGTACGGCCGATCATCATCTCCTGATCGGGAACGCTCATGCGATTAAGCTGCTTGAGGTTGTGCTCCCAGCGCTGCACAAATACGTAGCTGCCGCCCGCATCGACGCCATCCTGAATCACCGCCACTTCACGGCGAGTCTCTTCCCCCGCCGGGTTTTCAGTACCGTCGACAAAGCCGCTCAGATCGCGCTCTTCAATCCAGCGAAAGCCGTGAATCTCTTCTTTGACATCAATCGCTGCGCCAAAAGCGGACAGGGCCGCCTGAGCGACAGAAAAATTCAGCTCATGCTGCGCGGACAGAATGTGGATTAGCACATCATACTGGGTGGCCGGGGCCAGACCTTTGCCATAGGACGGGAAGTCTTTTAGCTCTTCAGCCCCGACGCCACCGCTTAGCTGACGCCAGACGTTATGACCAAAAGCGACCACCGCCCCCAGCTTCGCTTCCGGGTATTTCGCCTGAAAGGTGGCTAACTTATCGGCAAACACCTTGCTGGCTTCGCGCAGGGCGTCAACATCGCCTTTGACATTTGCTTCAATCCAAATCGCCGCACGGCAATGTTCCGGCAAAATGCCGCTCTGAACCTGAGACATCGCTCCTCCTGAAATAGTACAACCACAACGCTGTGGCTTTTTAAGGCGCTATTGTACCCGCTTTTTCAGGACCTCGAATCACTTCAGATCAAATTAGCGACGCCAGATAATCTTGCTCACCTTCCAGTTTTTCAGCGTGTCGTCGGAGGGCATTAGCTCTTCAGGGCCGCTCCAGTTGCCGGTGAAGGCATAGCTGATATGCTGGCTACCCTCGGCCTTGCACTCCACCACGGCACCGTTATCGTTGTTGCCTTTCTGGCAGTTACCAAACGCTTTGCTGTAGATATCGCTGAACGGGGTACCGATTTTCACGCCGCTGGCGGCTTTAATATTGCTATCGCGCACGTCGATGCGGCTAATAGTCCCGCTCTCGCCGTTGATGGTCAGCGCGACCTTGTCATCTTTTAACGCTTCGAAATAGCGCACAATATTGCCGTTAGCCGTTTTCATGCCGCTGCGCAGGCGGTAGCTGCTGCCGAGCGCGTCGCCGATCGCCTGCTCGCTCAGCGCCGTTGACGCCGTCAGGTTGCCTACGCCCTGTTCGCTCACCTCCATAGAGGAACCAAACCAGTTCCACGGATAAGCCGCCGACCAGTTCACCGAGCTCATCGTTGAGCAGCCGGTTAAAGCCAGCGGTAGTGCGCAGAGAAGTAAACGTAGCGATTTCATGACTGAGTGTCCTTTCTGATGTATTCAACGCAAGTTGGAGTGCGCGATCGGCAAAAAGTGCCGTTAAACCTGTTCTTCGCGAAAACAGGCTTTCAGCCGACGACTGCTTAACAGCCACCAGAGCGCGTAAAGATCCGCCGCCAGCAGGCCGATGGTCACCGCCGAAGGCGACTCGCCGCTCATCCACAACAGCGGTTGCCAGACCAACAGCAAGAGCTGGGAAAGCACCAGCAGCCAGCGCATCATGGGCCAGAGCCGGGGGAAGCGCTGACGATGCCCGCTAATGATAAACGCCAGCACCGCCGGAATACCGGGGAGCAATCCCAGCCAAAAATTATCGTGGTCCGGATAAAACAGATTCAGCAGCGCGTCGCCCTGCTGGCGTGACGCGCCGGCCATCAGAAATAGCACCCACGTCCGCGCCTGAAGCAGCAGCACGCACCAAAAGAGAAACGGCAAACGCAGGCGGCCGTGGGTATCGAAATCGGCGGGGATAAACTCAGTATTCTTCATCTTCAATTAAGCGCTTGCCGAGGCACAGCACGTCTGAATGCTCATAGCCAAGGCGTTCGTACATTCCCTGCACCACGTCATTATCTTCGCGAACCATAATATTTATTTTCGGACAGCCGCGGGCGATCAGCTTTTTCTCCAGCCGATTAAGCAGCGCATTAGCAATACCGCGACCGCGATATTCAGGATGCACGCCAAGATAATAGGCAGACCCGCGATGCCCGTCATAACCGCCCATCACCGTGCCAACCACTTCACCGTTAACTTCGGCGACCAGAAACAGGCTGGCATCGTGGTTCAGCTTACGTTCAATATCCATTTCCGGATCGTTCCATGGGCGAAGGAGATCGCAACGCTCCCACAGGGTGATGACCTCTTCGAAATCTTGCTGGCGAAAAACGCGTATCTCCATGGTATTCCCCACCATTGACGGTTAAAAACAGAGATTATGGCGTGATTGTGCCCGATAGCCAATATCAGGCGCAATGAGCCGCAAAAAATGGCATACTATGACTTTGTCATGTATTGAAATGAAAAGTAAAACAATTCTTATTTTGAATGGTCGTATCAGAAAAGACGATACGATATAACATCGATTACCACTTGTTTGCAATTCAGGCCGAATGAGCACTTTTAAACCATTAAAAATACTTGCTTCGCGCCGCCAGGTGCTGAAAGCCGGGCTGGCAGCAATCACGCTTTCAGGGATCGCCTCACAGGCCAGCGCGAAAGAACAACAGCCATTGAAAACATCCAATGGGCACAGCACACCCGCAGCGAAGAAAAAAGGCGCCAAACGCGTCGTGATGCTCGACCCGGGCCATGGCGGTATTGATACCGGCGCTATCGGCCATAACGGTTCAAAAGAGAAGCACGTCGTGCTGGCGATCGCTAAAAACGTGCGCAGCATTCTGCGCAGCAACGGCATCGATGCGCGCCTGACGCGCAGCGGCGATACCTTTATTCCGCTCTATGACCGGGTGGAGATCGCCCACCAGCACGGCGCCGATCTTTTTATGTCAATTCACGCCGATGGTTTCACCAACCCGAGCGCGGCCGGCGCCTCCGTTTTCGCCCTTTCCAACCGCGGCGCCAGTAGCGCCATGGCAAAGTATCTCTCGGACCGTGAAAACCGGGCGGATGAAGTGGCCGGCAAGAAAACGACGGATAAAGACCACCTATTGCAGCAAGTGCTGTTCGACCTGGTACAAACTGATACCATCAAAAACAGCCTGACGCTCGGTTCGCATATCCTGAAAAAGATCAAGCCGGTGCACAAGCTGCACAGCCGCAATACCGAGCAGGCGGCGTTTGTGGTGCTGAAATCGCCGTCGATTCCGTCGGTACTGGTAGAAACCTCGTTTATTACCAATCCGAACGAAGAAAAACTGCTCGGCACCACCGCGTTCCGGCAGAAAATCGCCACGGCGATTGCCAACGGCATCATCAGCTATTTCCACTGGTTCGATAACCAGAAAGCCCACTCGAAGAGACGTTAATGAGACCCGATGCGCACCAGGTAAAAGCTTTCCTTCTCCAGCTCCAGGATGCTATCTGCCAAAAGCTCAGCGCCGTTGACGGCAGCGAATTCATCGAAGATAGCTGGCAGCGGGAAGGCGGCGGCGGCGGACGCAGCCGGGTGCTGCGCGATGGCGGTATCTTTGAGCAGGCTGGCGTTAACTTTTCGCACGTGCACGGCGAGGCGATGCCGGCCTCCGCAACCGCGCACCGCCCTGAGCTGGCGGGCCGCAGCTTTGAAGCGATGGGCGTCTCGCTGGTCGTGCACCCGCGCAGCCCCTATATCCCTACCAGCCACGCCAACGTGCGCTTCTTTATCGCGGAAAAACCGGGCGCCGAGCCGGTATGGTGGTTCGGCGGCGGCTTCGATTTAACCCCCTACTACGGCTTTGAAGAAGATGCCGTTCACTGGCATCGCACCGCCCGCGACCTGTGCCAGCCCTTCGGCGAAGAGGTTTATCCGCGCTATAAAAAATGGTGCGACGACTACTTCTTCCTCAAGCATCGTAACGAGCAGCGCGGCATCGGCGGCCTGTTTTTCGATGATTTGAATACCCCGAACTTTGACCATTGTTTCGACTTTATGCAGGCGGTGGGCAATGGCTTCACCGATGCCTATCTGCCCATTGTCGAGCGGCGTAAAGAGAGGGTCTGGGGCGAGCGCGAGCGCGCTTTTCAGCTCTACCGCCGCGGGCGCTACGTGGAGTTCAACCTGGTGTGGGATCGCGGTACCCTGTTCGGCCTGCAAACCGGCGGCCGCACCGAATCCATTCTGATGTCGATGCCGCCGCTGGTGCGCTGGGAATACGACTACCAGCCGGAAGCTGGCAGCCCGGAAGCGGCGCTGAGCGCGTTTATTCAGGTACGCGATTGGGTTTAACGTTGCCAGATGGTGCGGTTCGCAGGCCAGATACGGCGCCGTTTTGCCTGATGGCGCTACGCTTATCAGGCCTGCGATGACGGCGCGAATCGCCATCCGCTAAATAGATCGTCATCACGCCCACTGCCGCATCCGCTGATGCAGCGTCAGCGACGGTTTCTCGGCGAACAGCTGCTGATAATCGGTGGCGAACTGGCCCAGGTGCCAGAATCCCCACTGCATCGCTGCATCCTTAACCGTCGTGCTCTGCGACCACGGGCTAATCAGCTCCCGGCGCACCGCGTTTAAACGAATGCGCTTCAGCCAGGCGTTCGGCCCGATCCCCAGAATGGCGTGAAAGGCGTTTTGCAGCGTACGGCGGCTGACGTGCAGCTGCTGACATAAATCGAGAACCGTCAGCGGCTCCGACATATTCTCCAGCACGTACTCCCGCGCCCGGGAAAGCAGACGCCGATAGCTCTGGTGGCTAATGCTCTCGGCGGTAATCATCGGCTGCGCCTCCTCCAGCATCGCCCCCATCGCCAGCAAGAGATTATCGCCCAACACCTTACGCACCGCGGGCTGATGAAGGTTCTCCGGATTCTCGCTAAACGTCGCCAGCGCCTGCTGCACAAAGCCCCACAGCGCCACCTTGTGTTCCTCTTTGACCTCCAGCGCCGACTGGTTACGCAGCATATGCAGCACCCGCTCCGGGTGATGCAGGAAGCTGGCCTGGCGGGAAATGACATCCTCCGAGATCACTACGCCCAGAATGGTGTAATCATCCGGCGTGCTGAGCTCAAACTCGGTGCCGCCGGGTCGGGTGGCGATTTCGGCGCTGCCGAGGCACTGTGAGCCAATAAACCCCTGCTCGCCGCGGGTTGCCGGAATACCGAACCAGAAGGAGTTCGGCCACACCAGGCAGGACTGACGCAGCGCCAGGCCGGTATATTCGCGAAAGACCTGAATATCATCGAGCAAGATTTCGGTAAATTCACCGTGAAATTTCCCCGGATGCAGCTGATCGTAAATCTGCTGCCAGGCAGTAATCGTCAGGGCATGTTCATAGACATCGGTGGTCCGCCGCTGATGGACGTTGTCCACCTCGACCATCGGCGTCAGTTTAACGTCTTCGGGTAATGCTTCATGATAAAGATGGTGCAGGTTGGCCGGTTTTTTCTTTTTCATGATCTGATAAACCGGGAGCGCTTTCGCGTTCCCGGCACCTCCGACTGGTTAATTTTTTAAGCGATAGCGACTACTGCGTTTACGCAACGCTCCGGTAGAAAAGAGCTGCTCCAGCGCCTTCCTGGCCTCTTCAAGCGACCAGCCGAAATGGGCGGCCACCTCCCCTGCCGTCATTCCCTGACGCGTCGAAGAGAGCAGCGTCAGCAAAGGTTCTGAGGATTCCACGACCACCGGCGGCTCCGGCGTGTGCGGCAGCCGTTGAAAACCGGCGATCAGCCGCTGGGTATCCTCTTCCGGGCGTCCAATCTCCCGACGGCTGATAACGCGCCCCGTACGCTGCGCCGCAGCGCTGCCGGCATCCAGCGCCGCCCGGCACGCCGCCAGGTCGCCTTCCACCACCAGCGTCAGCCTGCCGGGGTCAAGAACCTCATGGCTGAGCAGCCGCACGTTGGCCGCCTTCAGCATCGCATCCGCCGCGTCAACGGCGGCCACCATGCCGTCCACTTCCAGTAATCCCAGGGCGTTGATCATCGCTTCCCCCTTACGCGCGCTGGATTGGATGACGGGCAATATCCAGAACGGCATCGGTAAAGGCGTTACAGGCGGCTTTACAGGCGGCCTGGCTTCCCGTCAAAAAGGCGGCGGAATAGTTGGTTTCCGACGGCGGCGGCACGTAGGTCACCAGCTGCACGTCGGCCGATTTCATTGCCGCATCGATACCGAAGGTCGCCTCCAGCGGCGGCGCCACCAGATAAGCGATAGGATCGCCCAGCGCAATGCCGGAGGTAGACGAGAGATAAGAGCCGGTACGCGACACCACGTGCGCCAGAAACGCCGTATCTTCGGCATCGTTGGCCCACTGGAACGCGGCCCCAGTTTCGATATGCGCCACCATCGCATCCAGACCGGCGCGCACTTCCGCCGGGTTCGGGCCGCCCAGCATAATCAGCACTTCACCTGCGGTTGGCGAAGGGCCGTGGGCCGCGCCGGCGTAAAGAGAACGACCGTAGACCACTTCCACCATCGCCTGTTTTGTCGCTTCGTCAGCGGCAATATAAGTCACATCATCCGAATCCGCCGTGATGAGTCCGAGGCTACGTATATGCGGCGGTAATTTAAGTTCGCGGGCAAAGCCGTCATTCACTGAGGCAATCACGCGCATGGCCGTCACCGAAGGGCGAATTAAATCTAATGCAGGCATGATGCCTCCTTACCGAGTCATGTTGATGCCGGAAGCCTTCTGCTCCAGCATGCGTTTGGCCAAATCGACAATCACCGCCGCGGCTTCTACCGGGGGCGTGCCGCCCTGGTGAATATTGGAAATACAGGTCCTGTCCGCTTCGACGGTGGTCGCCACGCGCGGCGAATACACGGCGTAACAGGAGAGGCTTTCTGACTGCCCCAGCCCCGGACGTTCGCCTACCAGCAGGATGACCACCTTCGCGCCGAGAATTTCGCCAATCTGATCTTCAATTTTGACCCGCCCGTAGCGGACGAAGAACGGCGTACCGACCTTCAGTCCGGCCTGCTTCAGGCCCGACAGCAGCGGCGGCAGGATCTCTTCATAGTTGACGGTAATCGCGTCGGTAGAGAGGCCATCGGATACCACCACCTGAACGTCAGGATTCGCCACGCACTGCGCCTTCAGCGCGTCAATCGCCTCCGGACTCAGCCGACGGCCCATATCCGGGCGCGTCAGGTAGAGGTTTTTGTCGCTAATTTCGGAGCGCACCTCCAGCAATCCCTGGGTTTTCACCCACTCCTCAGGTACCTCTTTCAGCACCGTATCCTTGGAGCGCGAATGGTCGGCGAGGAAGCGCAGCAGCGCGAGGGTACGCGGACGCGGACCGGCGCGGCCGGTACACACGCGCGCCGCGGTGCTGCGCTTCAGTTCGGCCAGCACTTCCGCACGATGCGGCTGCTGCACGCCAATCCAGCCTTTCGCCTCTGGCGAACCTAAATCCAGCGCGCAGCTCTCCGCCGCGACCTCGCACCGGCTGGCGCATTTCGTCACCGTCGCCTCAGGCGCTGCAGCTGCCGTCTGCGGTTGTCCCATTGACGCCATCACGCTACGTACAATTTCTTCAATCTGCTTTTGATCCATCATGTGTCATCCCCGCGTCATCAAAAGAACAGTGACGGATCGCCCGCCCGTTGGGTCAGACGACCGTTTGCCATAATGCCCATGGTTTCCAGCCAGCGTTCGAACTCCGGCGACGGCCGTAGATTCAGCAGCTGACGGACGGTAGCGGTATCGTGAAACGCGGTGGTCTGATAGTTGAGCATGATGTCGTCGCCGAGCGGCATGCCCATGATGTAGTTGCAGCCGGCGGTGGCGAGCAGAATCATCAGGTTTTCATTGAGGTTCTGGTCGGCGTCGGCATGGTTGGTGTAGCAGCAGTCGCAGCCCATCGAGATGCCGCTCAGCTTGCCCATAAAGTGATCTTCGAGACCGGCGCGAATAATCTGCCGATCGTTATAGAGGTACTCCGGCCCGATAAAGCCCACCACGGTATTGACGAGGAACGGATCGTAGTGCCGCGCCAGGCCATAGTTGCGCGCCTCCATCGTCACCTGGTCGGCGCCGAAGTTCGCGCCGGCCGACAGCGCCGAGCCCTGCCCGGTTTCAAAGTAGAGGCAGTTCTCTCCGGCGATACGGTTAAACTCGGCGCCGACCGCCCGCGCTTCATCGAGCATCGCCAGCTCCACGCCGAACTCTTTTAGCCCCTTTTCGCTGCCGCAGATGCTCTGGAAAATAAGCCCTCCCGGCGCGCCGCGGCGGATCGCTTCAATCTGGGTGGTGACGTGCGCCAGCACGCAGCCCTGAGTCGGGATATTAAACTTGTCGATAACGCCGTAGACGGTATCGAGGACGCGGGTCAGGTTCTCCACGTCATCGGTTACCGGGTTAACGCCGATCACCGCATCGCCCGCGCCGAAAGAAAGTCCCTCGTAGATTTGCGCGGCAATGCTCTGCACGTCATCGCGGGTATCGTTCGGCTGCAGGCGGCAGCTAAAGGTGCCCGGCAGGCCGATGGTGGTGTTGGCTTTTTTAATCACCGGCATTTTCTTCGCGCCGTAGATCAGGTCGGCGTTGGAGCAGACCTTCGCCACCGCCGCCACCACTTCTGAGGTCAGCCCTTTGCGCACAAACGCGATGTCATCGCTGGTGACCTCATCGTTGAGCACATATTCGCGCAGGTCGCTGATGGTCCAGTTTTTAATCCGCTGATAGGCGGTTTCGTTGACGTCATCCTGAATCAGACGCGTCACGCAGTCCTCTTCATAAGGAATCACCGGATTGTTACGAATATCGGCGACCGTCATATCGGAAAGCACCTGCTTCGCCGCCACGCGCTGCTGCGAACTTTCCGCCGCCACCCCCGCCAGCACATCCCCCGAACGCAGTTCGTTGGCTTTAGCCAGCACCTCTTTTACATCCTTAAACTGATAAACATTGCCGAACAATGTGGTCTTTAGTTTCATAAGTCGTTCCCTCAGGAAGGAAATGCGAGTGATTTCACCGTCACCGGCACAACCGATCCGCCAAAAAGAGGCGTACCAATGTCGATATAGTCCCCCGCCCTTACGCTCACCTCATCGATGACCGCCAGCGGAAGTTGTTGCAGCTGCGGGCGCAGTAGCATGCCCAGCGCTTTGCCAAAGTCCTGCTCGGCCACCACCAGCAGGGGATGCGGGTTGGGAAAGCGCGCGACAAAAGCCAGTAGCGCGTCAATCACCACCAGCAGGGCGGCGTAGCGCACCGGCAACGAAGCAGGAAGCGCCAGCACGTAAGCATCCGATCCCGGATCCAGATCGAGCTGCATCAGCGCCTGCTGCCAGGCGCTCAGCAGATCGGCTTCATCAAGCGGGATCGCCACCGGCAGATTGCGCAGCGGGAGCTGAACCCCCTCCAGCCAAATGGTGCTGCCGGAAAGCGAGAGCGTATGCGCGCCGGCGCCAATCACCGTGGCGCGTACGGTTTGCGCCGGGAACTGCACGTTCATCTCCTGCAGCCGCGGATGTTCATGCAGCGCCGTGGCCAACAGTGGCCCAATATCAGAAAAACAGAACGGATCCGCGGGCTGGTTGCGATAGCACTCGCCCACTCCGCCGGAAAGGGTAATCACCTCGGGTAGCGCGCCTGCGGGCAGCAGGCCGGTTTGCATCAGCCGTTGCGCCAGCGGAGAGAGCGTGCCGTCGATAACTTCGACGATCAGCTCCGCCATCCGGCGCGCCACCTGCGCCAGCTGCCCGGCGGTCAGCGCCAGCGCGCGAGTGCCGGGACCAAAAACCGCATCGACAATTATCTGTCCCGGCTGATGCGCATGGACCACGTGCCCCTGAGCGTCGGTTTCCAGCAGGCGGCCGCCAACGTTGAGGCAGGCGGTACCGCTGACTTTGCCGGCATCAAACAGGGCATAGTTCGCGGTGCCGCCGCCGATATCGATATTGAGTACCCGACACAGGCGCTGTTCGGACAGGGTCTGCGCGCCGGCGCCGTGACCAGCAATGACCGACTCCAGATGCGGCCCGGCGCTCGCCACCACGAAATCGCCGAGCGACTGCGAGAGCGATATCACCGCCGGGCGGGCGTTACGGGTTTTCGCGCTTTCGCCGGTAATAATGATCGCCCCGGAGTCCACCGATTCGGGGGCAACCCCGGCGGCCTGATACTGCGCCAGAATCAGCGCCTTGAGTTCGGCCTCCTTCAGACCGCCCTGCTTATCAACCGGGGTAAAGAAGACCGGGCTTTGCCAGCTAATTTCGCGTTTGATGAATTCGTAGCGCGGCACCTGCGACACCGCCGCACGGTTAACCAGCTCAAGGCGGGAGAAGATCACCTGAGTGGTGGTAGTGCCGATATCAATACCAACGCTCAGCAGCTGGCGAGTTTTCACGATTGCGCCTCCGCTTCGGTTTTCGCTGCCGCCGGTGCGTTTTCATCCTTCGGCACCAGCAGCATCGCTACGCCAATGGCGGTGACGCCGCCGATCAGCTTGCCGACGATCATCGGGAAGATCATGGCGTTCATGTTGGCGGCGGCGAAGCCTAAGTGGTCGCCCAGCGCGAAAGCGGCGGAGACGGAGAACGCGCAGTTGATGACTTTGCCGCGGGTATCCATCTGCTTCATCATGCCGAACATCGGGATGTTGTTGGCCAGCGTCGCCACCATGCCGCCGGCGGCCATATTGTTGATTTTCAGCAGATTACCGACGCGCATCAGCGGCTTTTCAAACCAGCGGGTCAGCAGCAGCACCATTGGATAAGCGCCGAGCAGCACGCAGGAGATCGAGCCAATGACTTCAATGGCGCGCATCACCTCGCCGGGCTGGTCGCCGGGAGCCATAAAGATCGGGTCGAGCCCCGGGATCAGATCCCAGCCAAGCAGGAACTTGATGACCGCCGCTGCCAGGCCGATGGTGATCAGCGCCACCAGAAATTTGGCGAAGATCTGGAAACCGTTGATCATTTTTTCCGGAATAAACTTCAGCCCCAGCGCCACCAGCACCGCGACGATAAGCACCGGGATCATATTCATCAGGATCAGCGCAAAGGTGAACTCTACCGGCTGACCGTTAATCTCCACGCCGGAGTACATGGCCACCAGGCCGCCGGCAATGCAGCCGATCGGAATCGTGACGATCCCGGCCAGCACGCCCAGCGCCAGATAGCGGCGGTCAGAGGGCTCGATGATGCCGAGCGCGACCGGAATGGAGAACACCAGCGTCGGCCCCATCATCGCCCCGAGGATCAGGCCGGAATAGAGCCATGCCGCCACGTCGCCGCCCGCCAGCTCTTTGGCGAGGAAGAAGCCGCCCATATCGCAGGCCAGCAGCGTTCCGGCGAACATCGACGGGTTGGCGCCGAGCATTTCATACAGCGGAATTATCACCGGCCCGAGCAGGTGCGCCAGTACCGGCGCCAGCGCGGTCATCCCGACCATCGCCAGGCCCAGCGCCCCCATCGCCATAAACCCCTCTTCAAACTGGCCGCCGGATCCTTCGATGCTTTTGCCAAACTTGCCGAGAAAGCGCGCCGAGCCGCCAAACTGCGACAGGATCCTGTCCACGGCGGCAATCAGCATAAAGAACATCATGATGTACATGATGATTTCGTTAATTCCCATAGCCTTTACTCCCTGTCATTTATGATTTGTAGATACTGTGAACGCCGGGGCATTAACCGCGCTCCGGGGACTTTCCCGGGTCGCGGCATGAACGCCTTACCCGGGCTACGGAATAGCAGACGGCTGCGATCCTGTAGCCCGGCTAAGCGCAGCGCGAGCCGGGACAGCCACACGCTTCCGGGAAAATGGCCGCATCAGTGCGCCGCCGCGTACAGATCGATAATCTGCTCCCGGGTGGCGGTGCGTGGATTGGTGCACAGACAAATGTCCTCCTGCGCCGCCTGCGCCCATGCGCTGAAATGTTCTGGCTTCGCCCCGGCGTCAGAGAGTCGTTTGCTCAGGCCGACTTCGGCGATCAGCGCCTCTACGGCGGCGATAGCCTCGTGGTCGTCGGTTTTTTTAGCGGTCAGCGCCCGGCCGATCTGGCTGAAACGCTCGCGGCATACCATGCGGTTAAACCGCATTACCGTCGGCAGCAGCATGGCGTTGGCCTGCCCGTGTGGAATATGCAGCGCCGCGCCGGGCTGATGCGCCATCGCATGACATAAGCCCAGACCGGCGCTGGAAAAAGCCATTCCCGCCATGCAAGAAGCCAGCAGCATGCTTTCGCGGGCGGCGAGGTCGTGACCGTAGCCCACGGCCTTCGGCAGCGCCTGGCCGATCATCGCTATCGCGCCAAGCGCCAGGCTATCGGTGAAAGGCGTCGCGTTGAGCGCGCTGTACGCCTCAACGGCGTGGGTCAGCGCGTCAATCCCGGTCATCGCCGTCACCGGCGGCGGAACGCCTTCGGTGAGGGCGGCGTCAAGAATCGCCACGTCCGGCATGAGCGAGGCGTGGGCCAGCACCTGCTTGCGCCCGCTGACCGCATCGATAATCACCGTCACGTTGGTGGTTTCCGAGCCGGTTCCGGCGGTGGTCGGCACCGCAATGAGCGGCAGACGCGGGCGCAGTACGCTGCTTTCCGTCATCGCGCTAAGCGTCTGCTCCGGGTTGGTGGCCAACAGCGCGACCGCTTTCGCCGCGTCAAGCACCGAACCGCCGCCAAAGGCCACCACGCCGTCGCACTTCGATTCGCACAGCTGCGCCACCGCCGCGCAGACGTCGGTAATGCACGGCTCTCCCGGCGGACAGGGCCAGACGGTCATCGCCACGCCCTTCATCGCCAGGCTGCGCGCAAGCCCGGCGGTCATTCCCGCCTGATGCAGGAAGCTGTCGACCATCACAAACAGATGGTTTACGCCTCGCGCTTGCGCTTCCTGACCGCAGGCGCTCAGCGCGCCGAGGCCGCACAGCGTCACCGGCGGCACGCTGAAGGTTTTCACCCGCTGCAGATTCAGGGTATCGAATGCCTGAAAGAGCGCCGTCTGCAGTTCAGCTTGCATAGATTCCCTCCGCTTTCTCTCTCCCGCTGCTGGCTATCGCCAGCGGGGTCATAAACAGGCTGTGCTGCGGTAAATGCACCCGTAATTCCGGGAAGCGCTTGCGAAACAGCGCGTCAACGCCCGGCTGCATACAGGAGCCGCCCGCCAGCCATAAATCAGCAATGCCCTGACCTTCGATATGGTGAGCAACAATCTCGGCCATCTTTTCGTATACCGGCTTCACCACCGGCCAGATCTCCTGGGCGTTACTGCGCTTGTACTGCTCCGCCTCTTCCAGCGGCATGCGGCGGTTACCGGCGAGGGTCAGGGAGATATGGTGGCCGCCGGTCGCTTCATCGGCGGAGTACGTCACCTCGCCCCGTTTGACGATAGCGATCCCGGTAGTACCGCCGCCGATATCCACCACGCCCGCGTTGTCGAGCTGTAGCAGATCCGCCACTGCGGTCGGTTCATCCAGCACGTGGCTAACTTCCAGCCCGGCAGATTCGAGTACGTTGATCGAAATACGCGGGTCGGTGCCCGGCGGAAACGAGGTCGCAGCATGGCTGAAGCGACAGCCAAGCTGCTGTTCGAGCGTATCGAGATGGCGGCGCACGATGGTGACGGCGCCGAAGAAATCCCAGACGATGCCGTCACGCACGACGTCAGCCCAGTCCAGACACACCGCCACCGGCTGCCCTTCGCTGTCGACAACCATCGACACCACGTCGCAGGTGCCTAAATCCGCGCCCAGCCACAGCGGTGATTCACTGGCGGCAGGCGTCTGATTACACAGGGCGGCCGCTTTTTGCAGTCTGGGGGTGAGCCAACGTTGTTCGTCGTGTGCCATGAGTCATCCCTTATACAATTCGGAAGGCATCCACCAGCACGCAGCGCCGCAGGCGAACGAAGGTGCGCGCACTGGTCACCCCCTCCCCGGTTGGCGTGGTGATGGTCATGGTGGTCCAGCCCTCTCCGCCCAGCCCGAGCCCGGCGATGCACGGCCCGTTTTTAACGAAAATGCTGGTATCAATGGCGTTCGCCATCTGATTCATGTTGTCGATATTGCGCGAGTGCATCGCCGCCGTATGGTGGCAGCCGCCCTCCAGCTGCACCGCCAGCGCAATAGCGTCATCGACGCTGGCCACCCGTACGACAGGGAGCACCGGCATCATCAGTTCCGTCACGGCAAATGGATGGCTGGCCGGGGTTTCCACAAACAACAGGCGCGTCTGCGGCGGCACGTTCAGGCCGATGGCGGCGGCGATCTTGCTCGCGTCACGTCCCACCCAGTCACGGCTGACCGTACCTTTGCCGCGCTCATCGATATTCTTCAGCAGCACCGGCTGAAGCTGCTCGGCCTGGGCCGCGCTGAGCTTCACCCCCTGCTGGCCTTCCATCAGGCGCATTAGCTCGTCGGCGACGCTATCGACCACAATCAGCACCTTTTCGTCGGCGCAGATGATGTTGTTATCAAACGAGGCGCCTTTGACGATGGACTGCGCGGCGCGCGCCAGGTCGGCCGTTTCGTCGACCACTACCGGCGGGTTACCGGCGCCGGCGGCAATCAGACGTTTATTGGTATGCTTGCGCGCGGACTCCACCACCGCTTCACCGCCGGTGACCACCAGCAGGCCAATACCGGGGTACTTAAACAGCCGCTGGGCCGTTTCGATGTCCGGGTTCGCCACGGTGACCAGCAGATTGGCCGGACCGCCCGCGGCAATCACCGCCTGGTTGAGCAGCATAATCGCCCGCTGGGAAACCCTTTTCGCCGCCGGATGCGGGGCGAACACCACGCTATTGCCCGCGGCAATCAGGCTGATGGCGTTATTAATTACCGTCGCCGCCGGGTTGGTGGAGGGGGTGACCGAGGCCACCACGCCCCAGGGCGCGTTTTCAATCAGCGTCAGGCCGTTATCGCCGGTGAGCACCTGCGGAGAGAGGCACTCCACGCCCGGCGTGCCGCGCGCCTGGGCCACGTTTTTGGCAAATTTATCTTCAACGCGACCCATGCCGGTTTCGCTGACGGCAAGCTCCGCTAATTCTCTGGCATGTTTTTCGCCCGCCTCACGGATGGCGTGAATCGCCAGCTGGCGCATCGCCACGCTTTTCAGCCCCTGCTGGGCCACCTTTGCCGCCGCGACGGCGTCATCCAGGGAGGCAAAGACGCCCATCTCATGAACGGCGTCGTCCGGCTGGCTGCTGGCCGTCATTTTCAGCAGTACCGCTTTCACCACCTGTTCAATATCCTGTTGATTCATGATGTTCAGTCCTATTTATGGAAAATCACCTGACCGCCGGCCACCGCTTCATCGACGATACCGATGACGCACAAATCGACAGGAGACGCCTCGCTGCGGTGTGCCTGTCGCGCCGAGCTTCCGCTCACCAGCAGCACCCATTCGCCGGGCCCCGCGCCGATGCTGTCGATGGCGACGGCGCACTGCCCGTCGGGCTTGCCCGCGGCATCAATCATCTCCACCATCAGCAGCTTGTCGTGCGCCAGCCCCTGATGGCGGACGGTGCAGACAATCTGTCCCGTGACGACTGCCAGTTTCATACCGCCTCCCTGAATTGCGTGGTAAGTCGTGGGCCGGATAAGCGCAGCGCCATCAGGCAATGGCGCGCGTTAATGCCGGAGGGCAACGCTGGCGCGCCTTATCCGGCCCGGCCATCAGATGTTGCTGTCGCCTTTAAAACTGATGGGGAACACCTCCTCCAGATCGCCGTGCGGACGCGGAATCACGTGCACCGAGACCAGCTCGCCGATGCGCTGCGCCGCAGCGGCGCCGGCATCGGTAGCGGCTTTGCAGGCCGCCACGTCGCCGCGCACCATCGCGGTCACCAGACCGCCGCCAATCTGCTTCACGCCAACCAGCTTCACGCGCGCGGCTTTCACCATCGCATCAGAGGCCTCAATCAGCGCAACCAGGCCCCGGGTTTCAATCATTCCTAATGCTTCCATTGTGTTTTCCTCTTACTTAAGGGGGGTCCAGAACGGGACCGTTCATTCAACCTGCGTGGGTAAGCGGCACTCGGCGCTTACGTCACTCCGGCGCGGCACGGCTGCCACTAACGCCAGTTCGATAATTTCCTGCACGCTGCAGCCTCGGGAGAGGTCGTGCAGCGGTGCGGCCAGCCCCTGAATCAGCGGCCCGACCGCACGATAGCCGCCCAGGCGCTGGGCGATTTTGTAGCCGATGTTGCCGGCCTCCAGCGACGGAAAAACCATCACGTTGGCCCGCCCCTGCAGCGGACTGGCGGGCGCTTTTTGCGCGGCGACCTCCGGCACGAAGGCGGCGTCAAACTGCAGTTCGCCATCCACCACCAGCTGTGGAGCGCGCTGACGTACGATCTCTGTGGCCTGCTGTACGTTGGCGACGTTGGGATGACGGGCGCTGCCGCTGCTGGAAAACGACAGCATCGCCACCCGCGGCTCCTCGCCGGTAATGGCCTGCCATGTCTCCGCGCTGGCGATGGCGATATCCGCCAGCTGCGCCGCCGTCGGCTGCGGCACCACGCTGCAGTCGGCAAATCCCAGCGCCGGTCCGACGTACTGCGGCAGCATCAGAAAGATCGACGACAGCGTTTTGCAGCCAGGCTGAAGGCCAATAATGCGTAATCCGGCGCGCAGCACGTTCGCCGTCGAGGAGAGATTGCCGGCAATACACACGTCGGCCTTCCCGGCGCTGACCATGGCGGCGGCGAACATCAGCGGGTCGTTGAGTTTTTCCTCCGCGTCCGGCGGCGTTTTTTCTCCGGCGCGTGCAAGCCAGCGCCGGGCAAACGCTTCGCGCATTTGCCGGTTGCTGTGCGGGTCGACGATCTGCATACCGTCCATCGGCAGGCGGTGGCTGAGGGCGAACTGGCGCAGGGCAAAGGGGCTGGCGATCAAAATCGGCTTTGCCAGCCCCTGCTGCTGGAGGTAGTGCGCCGCTTTGAGGACGCGGATATCCAGCGCGTCCGCAAACACCACCCGGGCGGGCGAACGCAAAGCCAGTTGACGGGCGCGTTGAATAATCATTGCTCCCCTCCCAGACGCTGTTGGATCTGACTGACGGTTAGCGGATGTTTCGCCACGCTTAAAATCATCATCACGTAGACGGTGCTGGAGAGGCGGTTGAGCGCCTGCAGAATGTCCGGACGTAAGACCTCAAAACTGCGGGTAATAAAGACCTGCGCGGCGACCGTTTCCGTTTCGCGTATTTTGCTGCGCAGCAGATTGAGCAGCGCGGCATCGCGGCCGTGGCCGGCTTCCGGCACCAGATGATCGTGGTCGAGATAGCGCAGCGGCTGGTGGGAAAGGCGATGCAGTTCATCCTCGTTCAGCCCGACGATAGACTGCGCCGCCAGCGGTTCATCCACGGCGTCGGCGCGCATAATGTTGCCCAGGCGCGAGCGGATATCCGCCAGCCAGGCCTGCCAGGGCTCCGCCAGTTCGATTTGCAGCCATACGGCCAGGGCGATGGTGGCGTCGAGGGCGGCGCGAAAGCCCAGCCGCGGATCGCTTTTGGCGACCATTTTTTCCGCCGTCAGATGGGTCAGGGTGTCCGGTTTTTTGTCTACCGGCTGGCGGCACAGTTCGCAGCAGGCCTGCGGATACGTACCGCTGCTGGTTAAACCGTGTACCGGCTGCGGCTGCTGCGCGTCGTCATCGACAAACAGGCTGCCCTGCTCGTCGAGAAACTTAATGCGCAGACGGCGGCTTTCCAGCAGCTCCCGGGCCGAAGGCGTCAGACGGGCGTCGGCGGGCAGATGAATTTCTGCCCCTTCGCTGAGCGTATGATTCGCTCTGAGCCAGGCTTCGGTGATGAAATCTTTCATAGCGATTGCCAGTTCGCAGGCCAGGCGACGTACAGGAAGCGCACGGTCGACGGCGTGCCGAATTCAATGCTCGAACCTTTCGGAATAAACATCACGTCCCCGGCTTTGGCCACCATGGTTTCGCCTTCATGGCGCACGTGGAGTTCGCCCTCCAGCACCATGTCGACCTCGTCATAGTTCAGCGTCCACGGGAAAAAGGCGTTTTCCCACTGCATAAACCCGGCGGCCATGCTGCTGCCGTCCTGCTCGGTGACCAAATCCGTTAAGCCGACGCGGTGCGGTTCGGCGCCGTCGAAGCGGCCGAATTTCACGCTGCTGCCGTCAATGACCTTTACGCCGCCTTTACCGGTGACCGCCTTAAAGCTGGGCTGCATCGCGTCCATCCCCAGCGACTGCTTCTCCTTCATCACTTTTTCCATCAGCTGCGCCACCAGGCTTTCGGTAAACTGCCCTTCCGGCAGCTGCGCGATAATGGTTTCGCGAATGCGCTGGCTTTCGGTTTTTTCCTCTGCCGCCGGGACTGCCGGCTCTGGCGCGGATTCATCGCACTCCTGGATGGAGACGCCCAGCAGCTCCGCGACTTCGCGGGCTTCCGGGGTGATGATGCTGGCGCGCAGCACAACCGATATTTCCGCTTCGCCTCGCGCGTGGGCCGCACGAATATCGTTAGCTGTGATAAGTTTCTTCACCTGCCCCTTCCTCCTTTTGGCTGAGCTCACTCAGGTAATTCACCAGATGCTCTACGCTTTGCGGGTCGTGAGCGTTGAGTTCGAAAATCGGCTCCTGAAACCCCATCCCGTACAGCAGTTGCCGCACCGCGGCGACGTCGGCGTCCGGCATATCCGTTTTGCTGATCGCGGCGATATGTCGTTTATTCGCGCCAATATCCAGTAGCCCGGCGGGTAAGCGACTTTCGGTATCATTTGCCGCGTGGACATAAATCAGCGTATCGACATCCTGCAGCGTGGTAATTAATGCGTGGTACCAGCGCGGATGGCTGAAATATTCCCCTGGGGTGTCAATATCGCCTTTCTCGTTAAATTCCACGGCCTGCGTTTTTCTCGCGAGGGAATAATTTCCCTGCAGCGCATTAAATAGCGTTGTTTTTCCCGCGCCCACCGTACCGACAAATGCAATACGTTTCATTGCCGCCTCTAATTAGCTTTTGGTTAACTCGCAGAGGGTGTAATTTAATAATCGGCCAAGCCCGCTCACCGTCTGCAGCAGCGCCTCTTCTACCGCGCCGACCGAGCCGTAAATCACCAGCGCGCCGCTAAACCGGTCGAGAAAACCGATATGCACATCGGCGGCCTTCATCGCTAAATCACCGGCGATCATGGCGGTTTCTCCAGGGGTTAAGGTCATAATGCCGATAGCGCCGGATTCGGGAACGCCGATCTTTTTCGCCAGTTCTGCCCCAGGGTGCGCAATCAGATGCGCCAGCGTCACCTGCTTGCCGGGTACAAATTCCTGAATGATGCGTTCTTTATCCATGGCTCACCGCTCCGCTAAAACTTGCGCTTATCGTGACAAGTTTCCGCTGGAGTAAATAACAAAATTCGGCAAGTTGATTTGAAAGGTGAGATAGATCACTTATAAACAGAAATAAAAAAGCGCGGGAGAATTCCCGCGCCTGAAATAATTAAATGAAATTACAGCGGCTGAGTTTGCGCTTCAACAACCGCCAGCGCGACCATATTCACGATACGCCGTACCGAAGCAATTGGCGTCAGGATATGCACCGGCTTCGCGACGCCCATCAGCACCGGTCCGACGGTGACGCCTTCAGAGCTGGAGACGCGAAGTAAGTTGTAACTAATACGCGCTGCTTCCATATTCGGCATCACCAGAATATTGGCCGAACCTTTCAGCGGGCTGTCCGGCATCCGCTCATTACGAATGCTTTCCACCAGCGCGGCATCGCCGTGCATTTCGCCATCGATCATCAGCTCCGGCGCCTGCGCCTTCACCAGCTCCAGCGCCTGACGCATTTTGCTGGCGGACGGGCAGTCCGAGGAGCCGAAGTTCGAGTGCGACAATAGCGCCACCCGCGGTTCAATCCCGAATCGACGAACGGTTTCTGCCGCCATCAGGGTGATCTCAGCAATTTGCTCCGGCGAGGGATCGTGGTTGACGTAGGTGTCGGCGATAAAGGTGTTGCCGCTCGGCAGCAGCAGCGCGTTCATCGCCCCGGCCGCATGAACCCCTTCGCGGTAGCCAAACAGCGGCTGAATGACGCTGTAGTGCTCGTGATAGTCACCGATGGTGCCGCAGATCATCGCATCGGCTTCGCCGCGCTGCACCATGATCGCGCCAATGACCGTGGTGTTGCTGATCACTGCCCGCTGCGCCTGCTCCTGGGTGATCCCGCGGCGCTTCATCAGGGTGTAATATTCATTCCAGTACTCTTTGAAGCGCGGATCGGATTCGTTATTGACGATCTCAAAATCAACTCCGGCTTTGATCTGCAGTCCCAGCTTCTGGATGCGCATCTCAATGACGCCGGGACGACCGATCAGAATCGGTTTCGCCAGCCCAAGGGAGACCAGCTCCTGAGTCGCGTGCAGTACGCGGGTATCTTCGCCTTCCGCCAGTACCACCCGCTTCGGCTCTTTGCGCGCCTGCGAGAAAATCGGCTTCATAAACAGGTTGGTTTTATAGACGAACTCGCTGAGCTTCTCGATGTACGCATCAAAATCGGCGATCGGGCGGGTCGCGACGCCGGAGTCCATCGCCGCTTTCGCCACTGCCGGAGCAATCTTGACGATCAGCCGCGGGTCGAACGGCTTCGGAATGATATATTCCGCGCCGAAGCTCAGATCCTGATCGCCGTAGGCGGAGGCCACCACTTCGCTCTGTTCAGCGTGCGCCAGCTCGGCAATCGCGTGCACCGCCGCCAGCTTCATCTCTTCGTTAATCGCCGTTGCACCGACGTCCAGCGCGCCGCGGAAGATGAACGGGAAGCACAGCACGTTGTTCACCTGGTTCGGATAGTCGGAGCGGCCGGTACAAATAATGGCGTCGGAGCGTACCTCTTTCGCCAGCGGCGGCAGAATCTCCGGCTCCGGGTTGGCCAGCGCCAGAATCATCGGCGCGCGGGCCATTTTCTTCACCATCTCCTGAGTCAACACTTTCGGACCCGAGCAGCCGAGGAAAATGTCCGCCCCGTCAATCACGTCATCCAGCGTGCGTTTGCCGCTGTCTTCTACCGCATAGGCCGCTTTGGTTTCCGCCATATTCGGCTCACGGCCCTTATAGATAACGCCTTTCGAGTCGCAGACCACGATGTTGTGTTTCTGCATTCCCAGCGCCACCAGCAGGTTCATACAGGCGATCGCCGCCGCGCCCGCGCCGGAGACCACCATCCGCACGTCGGAGATGTTTTTCTCCACCACCCGCAGACCGTTAAGAATCGCCGCGGTACTGATAATCGCCGTCCCGTGCTGATCGTCATGGAAGACCGGAATATTCATGCGCTCGCGCAGCTTTTGCTCGATGTAGAAGCACTCCGGCGCTTTGATATCTTCAAGGTTGATACCGCCGAAGGTCGGCTCCAGCGCCGCGACGACGTTGATAAATTTGTCCGGGTCCAGTTCATCGACTTCAATATCGAACACATCGATACCGGCGAATTTTTTAAACAGAACGCCTTTGCCTTCCATCACCGGCTTACCGGCCAGCGCGCCGATATTGCCCAGCCCCAGAACGGCCGTGCCGTTGGAGACCACCGCCACAAGGTTGCCGCGCGCGGTATATTTATAGGCTGCCAGCGGATCCTTCTCGATTTCCAGACAGGGCGCGGCGACGCCCGGCGAGTAGGCCAGGGCCAGATCGCGTTGGGTCGCCAGCGGTTTGGTCGGGGAGACCTGGATTTTTCCGGGGACCGGGAATTCGTGGAAATCAAGGGCGCTTTGTTTTAACTGCTCATCCATTTTATCGTTCCTTTCACGTATCGATCGTAGGGGGTGAAACGTTATCGCGTACCTGGTGTTCACCCTAAAGGGCCACCTAGTATCTCGCCTGACGGCTTCGTAAACTTTGAACACCGCCAAACTCTCGCCATAACAAAGTTATATTTGTTATCGATTTATATTGTTTATGTAACTTAGTTTCAGAAGCAATGATAGCCCCGTCTGCTATGCTTTTTAGTTATGCAACTCATCACCCTCTCTATCCTAATCCAATAAAAAATCATGTAACCTATTGTTTCAGGAGCACATTATGTCCCGTAGAGAACTAGCCAACGCCATCCGCGCCCTGAGTATGGATGCAGTCCAGAAAGCCAACTCCGGCCACCCCGGCGCGCCAATGGGTATGGCCGATATCGCCGAGGTGCTATGGAACGATTTCCTCAAGCACAATCCTGAAAACCCGCAATGGTACGATCGCGACCGCTTTATTCTCTCCAACGGCCACGCGTCGATGCTGCTCTACAGTCTGCTGCATCTGACGGGCTATGACCTGCCCATCGAAGAGATAAAAAACTTCCGTCAGCTGCATTCAAAAACCCCGGGCCACCCGGAGATTGGCTATACGCCGGGAGTGGAAACCACCACCGGTCCTCTGGGGCAAGGACTGGCGAATGCGGTGGGCCTGGCTATCGCCGAGCGCACGCTGGCGGCCCAGTTTAATCAGCCAGACCATGAGATCGTCGATCACTTCACCTACGTGTTTATGGGCGATGGCTGCCTTATGGAGGGGATTTCTCACGAAGTGTGCTCTCTGGCGGGGACGTTAGGGCTGGGCAAGCTGATCGGCTTCTACGACCACAACGGCATTTCCATTGATGGCGAAACCAAAGGCTGGTTTACCGATGACACGGCAAAACGCTTTGAGGCCTATCACTGGCATGTGGTGCATGAAATTGACGGCCACGACCCCGAAGCCGTGAAGAAAGCGATTCTGGAAGCCCAGAGCGTGAAGGACAAACCCTCGCTGATTATCTGCCGTACGGTGATAGGCTTTGGTTCACCGAATAAAGCCGGGAAAGAAGAGGCCCACGGCGCCGCGCTGGGAGAACAGGAAGTGGCGCTGGCGCGCCAGCAGCTGGGCTGGCATCACCCTGCCTTTGAGATCCCGAAAGAGATCTACCGGGCCTGGGACGCGCGTGAAAAGGGACAAAAAGCGCAGAAAAGCTGGCAGGAGAAGTTTGCCGCCTATCAGCAGGCCCATCCGCAGCTGGCGGCAGAGTTTACGCGGCGCATGAGCGGCGGACTGCCTGAGTCGTGGAATGAAACGACGCGGAAGTATATTGCCGATCTGCAGGCTAACCCGGCGAAAATCGCCACCCGCAAGGCTTCGCAAAATGCCCTCGATGCCTACGGCCCGCATCTGCCGGAACTGCTGGGCGGCTCCGCTGACCTCGCGCCCAGCAACCTGACCATCTGGAAAGGATCGACTTCACTGAAAGAGGATCCGGCGGGTAACTATATCCACTACGGCGTACGCGAGTTCGGGATGACGGCCATCGCCAACGGCATCGCGCATCACGGCGGGTTTGTCCCCTATACCGCCACCTTCCTGATGTTCGTCGAATATGCCCGCAACGCGGCGCGTATGGCGGCGCTGATGAAAGCGCGGCAAATCATGGTCTATACCCACGACTCCATTGGTCTCGGCGAAGATGGTCCGACGCACCAGGCGGTAGAACAGCTGGCCAGCCTGCGCCTGACGCCAAACTTCAGCACCTGGCGACCGTGCGATCAGGTGGAGGCCGCGGTGGCGTGGAAGCTGGCGGTCGAACGTCACAGCGGGCCGACAGCGCTGATCCTCTCAAGGCAAAATCTGGCACAAATGGCGCGCACGCCGGAGCAGGTACAGGATATCGCCCGCGGCGGCTACGTGCTGAAGGACGCTGGCGGCAAGCCGGACCTGATCCTGATAGCTACCGGTTCGGAAGTCGAGATCACCGTGCAGGCAGCGGAGAAGCTGCTGGCCAAAGGGGTGAACGTGCGCGTGGTTTCCCTGCCATCGACCGACGTGTTTGATGCCCAGGAGGAAGCCTACCGGGAATCGGTCCTGCCGTCGGACGTCAGCGCCCGCGTCGCGGTTGAGGCCGGCATCGCCGACTACTGGTATAAGTATGTGGGGCTAAAAGGCAAAATCGTCGGCATGACCGGCTACGGTGAATCGGCCCCCGCGGATAAGCTCTTCCCTTACTTCGGCTTTACCGTTGAGCATATCGTTACCGTAGGGGGCGAGGTACTGAACGGGTAACCCAGAGCGTGGGCCAGGCATCTGGCCCCTGCCAGTTATCGCACTGCGGCTGCCGCGCGTAGCGTACCAGGCTAAACCGCTGGCCATCATAGCGCCAGCGCGTTTGCGTCCCGCAGTCGCCGGGCGCACGCCCTTTATCCAGCGTCACCAGTTCCTGGCGTCGATCGTCATAGCGGGCGTTTACCAGTTCGACATCACGCGGCCCGTCGCCGGGGGGCTGGAAAGGCAGAGTGAGCCGTACCGGATGAGCAATATACGGCCGCTGGCGCGACACCAGCCAGGCCAGCCAAATGGTGTTGTAGGCGCCCGCTTCGCAGCTGGTCATCAGCAGCACCCTATCGTCGGTCAGCGCGGCAACCCGCACCTCGCGGCGAAACGGATCCAGCGAACAGGCGCTGCTGTTCATGCGCTCGTTGCCATAATCCATGAGATCGTTAAGTTCATCGCGGCTGAGGGGGGACTCCGCCACGTCGATTCTCGCCACCGAGCGCAGCGCCGGCGCAGGCGGAACGCTGAGCGGCGGCTCTTCCCCCTTCCCTACCCACGCGGTTTCGCTCCCCACGCGCTTCTGCCGGTTATCGATAAACAGCAGGGCGGCTTTCAGCCCCTGCAACGAGATACTCTGTAGGCCATTTTCAAGCGTCATCGTCTGCGCGTCCTGCACCTGCTGCAGGAAAGCATCAATGGTGACGCTATCGTCGGTTTTAAGCAGTTTGTCGGCGATCTGCCAGTGTTTATCGCCCAGAGACAGGGGTTTACCATCGAGGCGAAGGCGCGGCGCAATGGGCGCCAGCGCCGCGACCGGGTTGCCCACGCCGCCGAGTTCAATGCGCAGGCTGGCGCTGGTGGCCGCCCCGGCGCTGCGGGTGAGGGTCATGACCAGGCCGTGATGCAGCCCGACGTTGCGGGCCACGCAGAAGTTCTGATTGTTGCAGGTTACCTGCCAGTCATTGAAGAGCTGTTGTGCCGGCGCCGCCCGCACCAGCGACGTCGGCAGTAAACCGAAAAGCAGAAACAAAATAACCCGATGCAACATGAGCGGCACAACCCCGGAGAAAACGCCATACACAGCGGCTATGTTCACCAGCGGCGAGGTTTTACTCAATCGGATTTATCAGAGATCCCCGTTCATCAGCCCGGAGGTTTGCAAATATTGCAGCAGGATCACCGCTTTGCCATCGCGGATCTCCCCGTTCGCCATCATCTCCAGCGCACGATGATAAGGGAGCTCCAGCACCTCAATATCTTCATCATCAACGCCGCCGCCATCGTTGGCCCGCTGAGTATCGTTATATTCGGCAATAAAGAAATAGATGAGCTCGGTGACGCCGCCGGGCGACATAAACAGTTCAAACAGTTTGCGCACTTCACCGACTTCGAAACCGGTCTCTTCAATGGCTTCTTTGCGCACGCACTCCTCCGGCTCATCGCTGTCCAACAGCCCGGCGCAGGTTTCAATCAGCATCCCGTCTTCGTTGCCGTTTACCCAGGTCGCGATGCGGAACTGGCGAACCAGCACGACGGTCTGCTTATGGCGGTTATACAGCAAGATGGTAGCGCCGTTGCCGCGATCGTAGACTTCGCGTCTATGGCGAACCACGCTGCCGTCGCTGCGCGTCAGTTCATAGGTCATGTTGCGCAAAAGGAACCAGTTTTCGGAGAGGATTTTATCTTTGATAACGTTGATATTGAGTGACATACGAGCCCCACAGCGTGAAATGACGATGCCATACTACGCTGTGAAGCCCGCTTTGTCGTCAGTGAAGCGGAATCGATTTAACCTCGAGGAAGTCCATTATCCCCTGAGCCGCGTGGCGGCCTTCCGCCATGGCGGTCACCACCAGATCGGCGCCACGCACCGCATCGCCGCCGGCAAACACTTTGCGATGGGTGGTCTGGTAGCGGTAGCGGCTTTCCACATTGGCCTTAATTCGACCCCGGCTGTCGAGCTTAACGCCCACCGATTCCAGCCACGGCATACCGTGCGGATGGAAACCAAAGGCCATGATCACCGCGTCGGCGGGCATGACAAACTCGCTTCCCGGGATTGGCGACGGGCTGCGGCGCCCCTGAGCATCGGGCGCGCCCAGCCGGGTACGCAGAAAGCGTACGCCGTTGACGTGTCCCTTCTCGTTCAGCTCCAGGGTGACCGGCTGGACGTTAAATTCAAACTGCGCCCCCTCTTCGCGCGCGTTTTTCACCTCTTTCTTCGAACCAGGCATATTGGCTTCATCGCGACGATAGGCGCAGGTAACCTGCTTCGCGCCGTGGCGCAGCGCGGTACGCACGCAGTCCATAGCCGTATCGCCGCCGCCGAGCACCACGACGTTCAGCCCTTCGGTGTTGACGTAAGGCTCTTCCGGCAGCTCAAGCAGCCCCATCACCTGTTTGGTGTTAGCAATCAGGAACGGCAGCGCGTCATATACGCCGGGCGCGTCTTCATTCGGCAGATCCGCTTTCATCGAGCGATAGGTTCCGGCGCCAATAAATACCGCGTCATAGTCATCAAGCAGCGTCGTCAGCGGGATATCTTTGCCTATCTCGCAGTTCAGCTCAAAGCGCACGCCCATCTGGGTAAAGATTTCCCGCCGCCGGGCAAGCAGAGATTTATCCAGCTTAAAGGCCGGAATACCAAAGGTCAGCAGACCACCAATTTCCGGGTGACGATCAAAGACCACCGGACTCACGCCGTTACGCACCAGACGGTCGGCGCAGGCGAGCCCGGCAGGACCCGCGCCGATAATCGCCACCCGCTTGCCGCTTTCAACGACCTGAGAAAGATCCGGCCGCCAGCCGTTGGCCAGCGCCTGGTCGGAGATATAGCGTTCAATGTTGCCGATAGTCACCGAACCGTGCTCATCGCGCAGCGTGCAGGCCCCTTCGCACAGTCGATCCTGCGGGCAGACGCGGCCGGTAATTTCCGGCAGGCAGTTGGTCTGGTGAGAAAGCTCCACGGCAGCGGAAATATCCCCCTCTTTCACCCGCTCAATCCACTGCGGAATGTGGTTATGCAGCGGACAGGTCCATTCACAAATGCTGTGCTCGCCGCACGTCAGGCAGCGCTCCGCCTCGCGGTTGGCCTGCCCGGCGCTGAACGGCAGATAAATTTCGCTAAAATTGGCCTTACGCGCCTCGGCGGATAGCTTGTCGGGCTCGCCGCGCGGCGGCGTCGCGGCCATCTGCGCGACTTTGCCCGCGGAGCAAGGCGCCATCGCCGCGCCGGGGTGGCCAAGACGCGCCGCGCGCTGACGCCGCTGTTTCGCCAGATTAACCAGCGTGCTGTCCGTTGCCAGCACCAGCGCTTCGGCCGGGCAGTTTTGTACGCAGGCGGGCCCCTCTTCGCGACCGCTGCACAAATCGCATTTATGCGCCGTCGCTTTGACTCTGCCCTCCTGTACCGGCGTCAGGACGATTTGCATCACGCCAAACGGGCAGGCAACCATACAGGATTTACAGCCGATGCATTTCTCCTGATTAACCTGGACGCTATCGTTAAGCTGGCTGATGGCGCCATTGGGACAACTGCGGGCGCACGGCGCCCCTTCACAATGGTGGCAGGTTACGGCGTTACGTTTTTGCTCGTTTTTGATAACCGTAATGCGCGGCAAAAAACGCTGCGGGGTCAAAACATGCTGCTCATCGTTGTGCGCCATGACGCAGGCAACTTCACAAGCCTTGCATCCGATGCACTTATGACTATCGCTTAAAATAAAGTGGTTCATGACATCCTTCAGTCTTCGTGGTGAATAACCCCTCAATTCGCATGCTTATTTATTACCCGACAAAACGGTGCCGGAACAATGTGCATTTGCACAGGTTGCCGATTTTTTGGTAATAACCCGAGGTGGATCAATTTTTTTGACTTAAATGAAATCACGTTTTATTTAGCTAAGTAATAATGCGCTACGCTTGCGTCATCGCGGCGGCGCGCCGAAAGGAAGGAGTAGATAGAGGAAGAAAGAGAGTTCTTTACGCTGCCATAAAAGGCACACGATAAATTACACTATCTCCTTATTTTCTCCACGATTGCCTGAGGGCTTGCCGCTAGAGTGTCACAGGCTGTGCAATAACAAAAAAATGTGCAAAATGAGGTCCTAATTCTGATGGCGAATTTTTTTATCGATCGCCCCATTTTTGCGTGGGTACTGGCAATACTTTTATGCCTGACCGGTACGCTCGCAATTTTGTCGCTTCCCGTTGAGCAATATCCCGACCTTGCCCCGCCTAACGTACGGATCACAGCGAACTATCCGGGCGCTTCTGCACAGACGCTGGAAAATACGGTCACCCAGGTTATCGAGCAAAATATGACCGGCCTCGATAACCTTATGTATATGTCATCCCAGAGCAGCGGCACCGGCCAGGCCACCGTGACGCTGAGCTTTACCGCCGGGACCGATCCGGATGAAGCGGTCCAGCAGGTGCAGAACCAGCTACAGTCTGCAATGCGCAAACTGCCGCAGGCCGTCCAGAACCAGGGCGTAACGGTGCGTAAAACCGGGAATACCAATATCCTGACGATCGCCTTCGTCTCCACCGACGGCAGCATGGATAAACAGGATATCGCCGACTACGTCGCCAGTAACATTCAGGACCCGCTCAGCCGGGTCAACGGCGTCGGAGATATTGACGCCTATGGTTCGCAGTATTCGATGCGCATCTGGCTCGATCCGGCCAAACTCAACAGTTTTCAGATGACGGCGAAAGACGTCACTGATGCCATCTCTTCGCAAAACGCGCAGATCGCCGTCGGCCAGCTGGGCGGCACGCCGTCGGTGGATAAACAGGCGCTCAACGCGACGATTAATTCGCAATCGCTGTTACAAACGCCGGAACAGTTCCGTGATATTACCCTGCGGGTTAATCAGGACGGTTCGGAAGTCACCCTTGGCGACGTCGCCACCGTCGAGATGGGGGCGGAAAAATACGATTACCTCAGCCGCTACAACCGCCAGGCGGCGTCCGGGCTGGGGGTTAAGCTGGCCTCTGGCGCAAACGAAATGGCGACCGCTGAACGCGTCATCAGCCGTCTGAACGAGCTGTCGCAATATTTCCCGCACGGCCTGGAATATAAAGTCGCTTACGAAACCACCTCATTCGTTAAGGCGTCGATTACCGACGTCGTGAAAACGCTGCTTGAAGCCATCGCGCTGGTCTTTCTCGTGATGTATCTGTTCCTGCAGAACTTCCGCGCCACGCTGATCCCGACCATCGCCGTTCCGGTGGTGCTGATGGGAACCTTTGCCGTCCTTTACGCCTGCGGCTACAGCATCAACACCTTAACCATGTTCGCGGTGGTGCTGGCGATAGGCCTGCTGGTGGACGATGCCATCGTGGTGGTAGAGAACGTCGAGCGTATCATGAGCGAGGAGGGCCTCTCGCCGCGTGAAGCGACGCGAAAATCAATGGGGCAGATTCAGGGCGCGCTGGTCGGTATCGCCATGGTGCTATCGGCGGTATTTGTGCCGATGGCCTTCTTCGGCGGCACCACTGGCGCGATCTACCGCCAGTTCTCGATTACCATCGTCTCGGCGATGGTGCTGTCGGTGCTGGTGGCGATGATCCTGACGCCTGCGCTGTGCGCCACATTGCTTAAACCCGTTCATAAAGGCGAAACCCACGGACAGCGGGGCTTTTTTGGCTGGTTTAACCGCACGTTTAACCGCAACGCCAGCCGCTACGAAACCGCGGTCGGCAAAATTCTTCATCGTTCGCTGCGCTGGATAATGATCTACGTCCTGCTGCTGGGCGGGATGGTCTTTCTGTTCCTGCATCTGCCCACGTCATTCCTGCCGCTGGAAGACCGCGGCATGTTTACCACCTCGGTGCAGTTGCCGAGCGGCTCAACCCAGCAGCAAACCCTGAAGGTGGTGCAACAGGCGGAAGACTACTTCCTGAACAATGAGAAGCAAAACGTCGAATCGGTGTTCGCGACCATTGGCTCCGGCCCCGGCGGCAACGGCCAGAACGTGGCGCGTATGTTCGTACGCCTGAAGGACTGGGACGAACGCGATCCCACAACCGGTTCATCTTTCGCCATCATCGAACGCGCAACCAAAGCGTTTAACAAAATTAAAGAAGCGCGCGTCTTTGCCAGCAGTCCGCCGGCCATCAGCGGTCTGGGCAGCTCCGCCGGTTTTGATATGGAGCTGGAGGATCACGCGGGCAACGGACACGAAGCGCTGATGGCCGCCCGCGATACCCTGCTGGAGCTGGCCGGCAAAAATAACCAGCTCACCCGCGTCCGCCACAACGGCCTCGACGATAGCCCGCAGCTTCAGGTGGATATCGATCAGCGTAAAGCGCAGGCGCTGGGTGTCTCTATCGACGATATCAATGACACCCTGCAGACCGCGTGGGGGTCAAGCTACGTCAACGACTTTATGGATCGCGGCCGCGTGAAGAAGGTCTACGTTCAGGCGGCCGCGCCGTATCGCATGCTGCCGGACGATATCAACCTGTGGTACGTGCGCAACAGCAGCGGTACGATGGTGCCCTTCTCCGCCTTCGCGACCTCGCGCTGGGAGACCGGCTCGCCGCGTCTGGAGCGCTACAACGGCTACTCGGCGGTAGAGATCGTCGGTGAAGCCGCGCCGGGCGTCAGTACCGGTACCGCCATGACGATTATGGAAGAGCTGGCCCAGCAGCTGCCGAACGGCTTTGGTCTCGAATGGACGGCGATGTCTTATCAGGAGAGGCTCTCCGGGGCGCAGGCGCCGGCGCTGTACGCCATTTCGCTGCTGGTGGTGTTCCTGTGCCTGGCGGCGCTGTATGAAAGCTGGTCGGTGCCGTTCTCGGTGATGCTGGTGGTGCCGCTGGGGGTTATCGGCGCGCTGCTGGCGACCTGGATGCGCGGTCTGGAAAACGATGTCTATTTCCAGGTGGGCCTGCTGACGGTTATCGGCCTGTCGGCGAAGAACGCCATTCTTATTGTCGAATTTGCCAATGAGCTGAATCAGAAAGGAGAAGATCTACTTACCGCCACGCTCTCAGCCTGCCGCCAGCGTCTGCGGCCGATCCTGATGACCTCGCTGGCGTTTATCTTCGGCGTACTGCCGATGGCCACCAGCACCGGGGCGGGCTCCGGCAGCCAGCATGCCGTCGGCACCGGGGTGATGGGCGGGATGATTTCCGCCACGGTGCTGGCTATCTTCTTCGTGCCGCTATTCTTTGTGCTGGTACGCCGCCGCTTCCCACTCAAGGAACGGCCGCAATAATCGGGACGCGCCCTGACGATATTTTCGCCAGGGCCAAATAACAGAAAAGGCGACCGGACAGGTCGCCTTTTTCATGTGGTCGCTTCAACTGCATTATTATTCTGCCTGTGAAATCGCCATGCTTTTATTGCGGAAAACTATTTACGAAGCATGCCTTCGATAAAGTCTTTCCAGTTCCCCAGTTCGTGTTCAATCATAATAGCCTCTCTTATTATTATGGGTGATTTTATGCAAATTCATTGATGGTTAAAAGCCTGTTTGCGCTATCGTACTGATAACTTTCATTACCCCCTGCGGAACGTCCTCTTTCATTCGTAAGTACTATGAGCCGATTTTGCGCATTTTAATGTGACCGATAGCAACATTTAGCAACATTTGTTCATCAGCCTGAATCACCGGGATCCGCCGCGAGGCCAGGAAACGCCGTCGGAGAGCGTTTAAAAAACAGCCAAAATGTAACGATGAATATATCCCGACGGGAAAAAACGATATTTATTAAAGCATTTCACGTATTATTTATTCAGGGCTTATATATTCGGAACATTCTTAGCCAATCGTTTAATTCAACGGAAAAGGTTTAATCATGCTTACCATGTACGGGATAAAAAACTGCGACACCATAAAAAAAGCTCGCCGCTGGCTGGAGACTCAACAGATAGAATATCGCTTTCATGATTATCGTGTCGATGGTCTGGATCGCACTTTATTAGATACCTTTATCGCTGAACTCGGCTGGGAAGCCCTGCTTAACACCCGGGGGACGACGTGGCGCAAGCTGGATGAAACGGTCCGCGCCGGTATCAATAACGCCGACGCTGCGGCAAAACTGATGCTGGAAATGCCGGCAATCATTAAACGCCCATTGCTCTGCGCGCCCGGTCAGCCTATGCTGCTGGGTTTCAGTGAATCAAGTTATCAGCAGTTTAACGAGGTGTAGTCTATGTCTTGCCCGGTCATTGAGCTGGCTCAGCAGCTTATTCGCCGCCCTTCCCTCAGCCCCGATGATGCGGGATGCCAGGCGTTAATGATTGAACGTCTGCGTGCGATTGGCTTTACCGTTGAACCGATGGATTTCGGGGATACCCAAAACTTCTGGGCCTGGCGCGGGCGCGGGGAAACGCTGGCGTTTGCCGGCCATACCGATGTCGTCCCGTCGGGGGACGCCGATCGCTGGATTAACCCCCCCTTTGAACCCACCATTCGCGACGGTATGCTGTTTGGCCGCGGCGCCGCGGATATGAAAGGCTCGCTCGCGGCAATGGTCGTCGCCGCCGAACGTTTTGTCGCTCAGTATCCAAATCATAAAGGTCGTCTGGCCTTCCTGATCACTTCTGATGAAGAAGCCAGCGCCAAAAACGGCACCGTTAAGGTTGTTGAAGCGCTAATGGCGCGCAACGAGCGCCTGGATTATTGCCTGGTCGGCGAACCATCCAGCACCGAAGTCGTCGGCGATGTGGTGAAAAACGGCCGTCGCGGCTCGCTGACCTGCAACCTGACCATTCACGGCGTGCAGGGGCACGTGGCCTACCCGCATCTCGCCGATAACCCGGTTCACCGCGCCGCGCCGATGCTGGCGGAACTGGTGAATATCGAATGGGATAAGGGCAACGAGTTCTTTCCGCCGACCAGTATGCAAATCGCTAACGTGCAGTCCGGCACCGGCAGCAACAACGTGATTCCCGGCGATATGTTCGTCCAGTTCAACTTCCGCTTTAGCACCGAGCTGACCGACGAAATGATTAAAGCGCGCGTCGTGGCCCTGCTGGAGAAGTACGCGCTGCGCTACAGCGTCGACTGGTGGCTCTCGGGCCAGCCGTTCCTGACCAGCCGCGGTAAGCTGGTTGATGCGGTGGTTAACGCCATTGAGCACTATAATGAAATCAAACCGCAGCTGCTGACCAACGGCGGCACCTCCGACGGGCGCTTCATCGCGCGTATGGGCGCGCAAGTGGTTGAACTGGGGCCAGTGAACGCCACCATTCATAAAATAAACGAGTGTGTGAATGCCGCCGACCTCCAGCTGCTGGCGCGGATGTACCAACGCATCATGGAACAGCTGGTCGCCTGAGGGCATCAATAGAGAAGAGGTAAGCGCATGGATTGGCTAACGAAATACTGGTGGGTTCTGGTGTTGGTATTTTTGGTGGGCGTGATGATCAACGTGATTAAAGATCTGACCCGCGTTGACCACAAAAAATTTCTCAACAATAAACCGGATCTGCCGCCGCATCGCGACTTCAACGACAAGTGGGACGATGACGACGACTGGCCGAAGAACGACCCGTCGAAGAAGAAGTAAGCATTTTATTTGAGATTGCAGCAAAGAAATCGCCCGGCTGGTACGACGCCGGTCAAGTAACCCGGACAGATGCGCAGCATCGCCTCCGGGAAAATATCCCACTCTGCGCTCTCTATCCCGGGGGCGGCGCTTAACGCGCCTTGCCCGGGCTACGGGTCTCCAGCTCGTCTGCAGGTCCGGTAGCCCGGACAGGCGCATCGCGCCGCCTCCGGGTTTATTATTCACAGCAGTTCAATAATATCGCTGTCTTTCGGCGTGCTGCCGCTGAGGGCTTCGTCGAAATAGTGCTTCGGTACGGTAAAGCGCAGATGATCGAGGGCAAACTGCATACTGCGATCGTCAATCGCGTGCCCCAGATCTTCAACAATATCCAGCGTCACATCACCGCCGGCCTGCTGCAGCGCCTCCTGCCCCGCTACCGCCCACGCCAGATCGATCACCCGATCTTCACCGCCGTGGATCAGGTGAACAGTGGTCGCGGTCGTCGCGGTCTCCGGCAGCGTAGCATAGCGGCCGTTAAAGGCGATCACCCGCGAGGCCAGACCCGGCTCGGCTTTAATGCTCTCCAGCGACATAATCGCCCCCTGCGAGAAGCCGATCAGCGCCGTCGCCTGCGGGCTGACGCCGCTCTGCTGTTGCCAGTAGCGCACCGTTTCAATAAAGGTCGGCATGATGGCATCCACCCGCTGCTGGCGGTTTTCTTCGCTAACGCCCTGCACGGAAAACCACTGGCGTCCCGGAGGCGGACCGCACGGCTCAGCGCCGCCGATACTGACAATCAGCGCATCGGGAAACAGCGGCGCAAACCAGCTACCGATTTGCCCCATGGCCACCGGGTTATCACCGACGCCATGAAACAGCAGCAGCAGTTGCTGTGCAGGTGTCGCGGGGCTTTGAACAATAAAATGATCGTGTTTCATGGCTGTCTCCTTAATGTCTGCAAGGAAGTTTACGCCGCAGGCGAAATATGACCATGCCATTTAACTGAAGGAGTTAGTTAAAAAAATTGCAGCATTTGAACCTGCCGGCGCAGGTCGTTGGCGCGGTTTTCATCCAGGCTGAGCATCGCCTGCGCCGCCTCTTCGCGCAGCCTGGCCAGCAGCGCTTTCCGTCCGGATAAACCTAACGTTTGGCAAAGCGCGGTCTCATCCTGCTGCTGCAGGCGGGCCCGCAGCGCCGGAAGCGGCAGCTCCACCAGCATAAGCAGGCGATTGAGGCTACCCGCCGAGGTCAGCAGCGGACGATGGGCAAAAGCAAAACCCGCCACCTCCAGCCAGTCTTCTTCAGTAAGAATAGTCGCTTTCAGCGCCGTCAGCGGCACAGGTTCATCTCGCCACTCGCGCAGCCAGAATTCGTCGCGCTGCAGCCGTTGGGCTTCTTCACTTGCCAGGCGATGGCCCGCTTCGCTGAGAGGATAGAGCGCCATCGCGGTGTAACAGCCGCTGCTGGCCTCCCGATGCGTGCCCAGCCGCACCAGCGTAAAACCGCAGCGTTGCCAGAAACGCCACAGCTCAGGCGTGTAGCCAAAACTCACCGACAGATAATCCCGGTCCGCAGCCTGCGACGCCGCCCGGGCCACCAGCCGCTGCCCCAGCCCTTCGCGCTGGCGAGCCGGATGCACGGCAATACGGCTGATGCGCAGCCCGGCCAACGTAGCCGCCAGTGGGCTACCGCCGTGCGCCGCCAGCGACTGCGCCACCAGATTGCCGCGCGGTCGGCGATAGCCGGCCCACACCGCCTGGCTAAGCGGCGGCTCAAGACCGCCCTCCTCCACCAGCCATAGCGCTCCGGCGATGCGCTCCCCGCTGCGGGCGCAGGTAAAATGCTGCCCCGGCGCATCCATCATGCGCCGGAGGTCCAGCGGCGACGTACGATAGTGGGCCCCGGAGAGCAGCTGATACATCGCTTCCGGTAACGCAGGCTGTCGCCGCCAGCTCTCCTGGCTGACGCTTTCCAGCACGATATCGCCGCCTGGCGCGTGCTGAAAGGTCTCGTCGTTGAACAGCAGCAGCCGCGCAATCGTTGTCTCCAGCGGGCAGCCGCTTGCCCAACGGATGGGCGTCGTCAGGCTAAACTGCCGTAAGTGCGCAAAACTGGCGCAAAACTTAAGCAAAAAGCCGCGTCCCGTCCCCTCATACCCCTGAACGGTAGTGGTCAACAGCGTCCTCGGGAAGCGGGAGACAAGCTGGCGCAGCAGCGGCCCGGGGATGGCCGCGGCCTCATCGACAATCAGCCATCCGGCGGTGCAGCCGGAAGCCAGCAGTGCGTCGGGGGCCATAAAGCGGAAAGCCTCCCCGGCGAATGTCGCCATCACCTCCGCCGCTCCCCGCGCCGGTGCCGTGACGATGGCATCTCCCCCCAGATGGCGAATAAGCATTCCCGCGAGCGCGGACTTGCCTCGCCCGCGCTCGGCGGTTAGCGCCGCAATACCGGGAGGGAACCGGGCCAGTTCGGCAAGCACGGTAGCCTGCTCCACCTGCGGATGGCCGTCGGCGGGATGCCATGCCGGGCGCACGGGTAACGCGGGCACCGCAAGTTCATTGCCCTGCCGCCAGAGAATGGACGCGTTATCCGCACTAATCTGTTGGCAAAAACGATAAACAAAATTTGGCGTGGGAATGGGGTCGGGAGCGTCGCTCCAGCGCAGAGAATCCGCATCAGGACGGGCCGACCATTGCGCAAAGTCGGGCGTGAGCACTACCAGCCAGCTTCCGGCGCGTAGCGTACCGGCTATTGCGGCAAAGGCCGCCACATCAAAACCCTCGCGGGCATCGAAAAAGGCGTGCTGGAATTCGCGGCCTAACAGCGATTTCAGGGCAGCAGACGAGACGTACGGCTCGGGCATCGGACGCGGGCCCACCCACAGCCCGTCTCCGGCCAGCGCGGTGCGTACTCTTTGCGCCTGACGCAGGGTCCAGGCATCGTCGCCGCTGAGAACCAGCAGACGACGAACGCCTTCGCGCGCCATCTGCGCCGTCAGGTGACGCAGTTCATCCATGACAGTAGAGCATTACAGCGCGTTGCCGAAGGTGTTGCACTGCGCCGGGTCGCCGCTATCGAAACCGCGTTTAAACCAGGTATAGCGCTGCTGCGACGTTCCGTGGGTAAAGCTGTCCGGTACGACGCGCCCCTGGCTCTGCTGCTGCAGGCGATCGTCGCCAATCGCCTCTGCGGCATTCAGCGCTTCCTGCAGATCGCCGGTCTCCATGTAGTCTTGCTTCTGCATGTTGTAGCCCCAGACGCCGGCAAAGCAGTCCGCCTGTAGCTCCATTTTTACCGACAGACGGTTCGCTTCCGCCTGCGAAGCGTTTTGCTGCAGCTGGCGCACTTTCGATTCAATACCCAACAGCTTTTGTACGTGATGGCCAACCTCGTGGGCGATAACGTAGCCCTGCGCGAAATCGCCGCCGGCGCCAAGCTTGTTTCTCATCTCATCGTAGAATGACAGGTCGATATACACCGTGCTGTCCGCAGGGCAGTAAAAAGGCCCCATGACCGATTGACCGGTGCCGCAGGCGGTCCGCGTCGCGCCGCGGTACATCACCAGTTTGGGCTGCGGATACTGACGGCCCATATCTTTAAAAATAGCGCCCCAGGTATCTTCCGTGTCCGCCAGGATCACCTTCGTGAATTTCGCGGCCTCTTCATCCTGCGGGCTAATGGTGCGTTGGGTGGTTTGCTGTTGAGATACCGGCTCGCCGGTCAGCATGCCGGTTAAATCCACGCCGTAATAGCCCGCCACCAGAACAATAATCAGCAGTACAATGCCGCCTTTACCGCTGGGGAGACGAAAACCGCCTCCGCCGCCCATCGGTGAACCAGATTGACCACGACGATCTTCCACATTGTCGCTCTCGCGACGTCCTTGCCAGCGCATAAGCACCTCAATTCATCATATTAACCAATGAATAAGATCGTAGGCGGTTCAGCGGAGGATTACCACAGGAAACAGAAAGAAGAGCGCCAGAAGAAGAAAACTTCTTCTGGCGTCGGGGGATTAGTCGAGCTTCACGCCCAGGCGATGAGCGACTTCTTCGTAGGCTTCAATCAGGCCGCCGAGGCTCTGGCGGAAGCGGTCTTTGTCCATTTTATCCATGGTTTTTTTATCCCACAGACGGCTGCCGTCCGGAGAGAATTCATCCCCCAGCACCACTTCGCCTTTGAACAGACCGAACTCCAGCTTGAAGTCCACCAGGATCAGGCCCGCATCGTCAAACAGCTTTTTCAGCACATCGTTAGCTTTGTAGGTCAGCTCCTGCATCCGCGCCAGGTTCTCTTTGCTCACCCAGCCAAAGGTTTCACAGTAGGATTCGTTGACCATCGGGTCGTGCATGGCGTCGTTCTTCAGGAACAGGTCGAACAGCGGCGGGTTCAGCTCGATGCCCTCTTCAATCCCTAAACGTTTCACCAGCGAACCGGCAGCGCGGTTACGTACCACGCACTCCACCGGCACCATATCCAGCTTTTTAACCAGACACTCGGTATCGGACAACAGCGCTTCCATCTGGGTCGGGATACCCGCTTCCGCCAGCTTGCTCATAATGAAATGGTTAAACTTGTTGTTCACCATGCCTTTACGATCGAACTGCTCAATGCGAGCGCCGTCCCCTGCTGACGTATCGTTACGGAATTCGAGTATCAACAGATCCGGGTTTTCGGTGCTGTATACCGTCTTCGCTTTACCACGATACAACTCAGCTTGCTTTTGCATCTTTGTCACTCCAGTGATGATTAACGATAAAAATTTGTGCTTTTCTGCCGACGCACACGTTTGCGTCACTATACATTAAAAAGGGCCGGATTGCTCCAGCCCTGTTAATTACTTACTTAATGCGGCCTGGAATACGGCGACCAGGGCATCATTTTGCGACTGCGTCAGCGTGTGGCCTTTCGGGTCGATGAACTGCAGACTGCTGCGGTTATCGAGGTCCCCGACCTGCAGTTTATAATCGCCGGAAACCAGCTGCGGGTCGCGGGCACCCAGATCGGTCCAGCCGCTGTCGGAAAGCGGTTTGTAGGTGACGGAGAAGCTGCCCTGAGAACGAGAGCTATCGGTGACCTTCATACCCACTTTTTCCAGCGCGCCCGGCAGGCGTTGCCACACCAGGTTAAACGGCGCGCGAACGATCAGCATCGGCAGGCCGGTATCATCAGCGCCGCTCTGCACGTCGAAGGTCGCCCCGGCGTTTTTCTGCGCGGCGTTCTGCGCGCTGGTGGCGTTCAGATCCAGACCTTCGGAGATGACGTTCAGCATGGCGGTACTGTAGCGCTGCAGCGAAGCCGGATCGGCAACAGGTTTACCCGCCTGCTCCAGATTCACCAGCTTCACGATCACCGCCTGCTGATAGCCCTGCTGCTTAACTGAGATTTGATAGCGACCACGATACTGCTGGTCTTCATCGAGGCGATTCCATTCGACCCAGTCGGTATTCAGCGTCTGGCTGGCATCGTCGCGTTTCGCGATAGTGTAGTTTTTCGACTGCACGATGCTTGCCACCTGCGCCCACAGCGAACCGCTGCGCCCGTTTTCCACCATCAGCGTCGCGGTATCACCGTTAAACTGCGTACGCGCGCCGCTGACCAGCGCCAGTGGCTGGGCCGGCGGACGAATGTCCAGGGCTTTGCCAGTGTTACCGGTGCTGGTCGCAACCGGAATATTATAATCACCCACCTGAATCGGCAGGATCATCCCTGCTGGCGCGTGAAGTTCACTAAGCGGCGTAGCCTGCAAATAGGCCTCGTCGCCGCTCACCTGACGCTTGTAGCGCGAGTCAGAACTACAGGCCGCGAGGAGTAGAACCAGCGAAACACCCGCAACCTTCGCCAGGCGCGACTTCTGTACTGAGTAAGCCATCAAATCTCCCTAAACTTTACAGCAAACCGGCATGCTTCAGCGCTGCGGTCACAACCTTAATACCGTTTTCGGTAATCGGGGTCATCGGCAGGCGTAGCGTATCGGTCGCCACAAGACCCAACGCCTTACAGGCCCATTTGACCGGGATAGGGTTGGGTTCGACAAATAATTTGGTATGCAATGGCATCAGACGCTGGTTAATCGCACGAGCTTCGGCAAATTGACCTGCTAGCGCCAGTCGGCACATCTCGGCCATTTCGCGCGCCGCAACGTTTGTCGTTACGGAAATCACGCCATGACCGCCAAGCTGCATAAAGTCCATTCCGGTCGCGTCATCGCCGCTCAGCAGAATAAAGTCATCTGAAACCAGCTCTTTGATCAGATGAACGCGGCTTAAGTTCCCCGTCGCTTCCTTAATACCGATAATATTTTTAATTTCCGCCAGACGACCAACGGTTTCAGGCAGCATATCGCAACCGGTACGGGACGGCACATTATACAGGATTTGCGGCAGGTCAGTATGTTCTGCGATAGCTTTAAAGTGTTGGAACAGCCCTTCCTGGGTCGGACGGTTGTAATACGGCGTTACCGTCAGGCAGCCAACCACGCCGCTATCGTTAAATCGCTTGGTCAGGCTAATCGCCTCTGCGGTTGCATTTGCACCGGTACCGGCAATAACCGGGATACGCCCGTCGGCCAGCTCCAGCGTCTGCATCACCACATCACCATGCTCTTCATGGCTCAATGTTGCGGACTCTCCGGTAGTCCCTACCGAAACGATCGCCGAGGTTCCGCTGGCGACATGATAATCAATCAGTTTTTTCAGGCTTGACCGGCAGACGTTGCCGTTTTCATCCATTGGCGTGACAAGCGCTACAATACTTCCCGTAAACATGGGCCATCCTCAGAGCATAAGTGGGACAAGATTCTCAATGTTACGTTTGGAGTCGTAATAAAAGCAAGAGACCCGATGCCATCAGGGATGTTGTATGCCGGTTTTTTTTATGCTTTCCTAACGTTACCTCACCTTTTTAAAGGAAGAACAGGTTTGACAGCCTCATTACAACACTATCTGGTTATTACCGCGTTGGGTGCTGACCGCCCAGGCATCGTGAATACGATCACTCGTCACGTCAGCAGCTGCGGCTGTAATATTGAAGACAGTCGGCTGGCCATGCTTGGCGATGAGTTTACGTTTATCATGCTGCTTTCCGGCTCGTGGAATGCAATTAACCTGATTGAATCCACTCTGCCGCTGAAAGGCGCCGAGCTGGATCTGCTTATCGTGATGAAGCGTACAACCGCGAGGCCACCTCAGGCGATGCAGAACACCGTCTGGGTTCAGGTTGAGGTGCCGGATTCGCCGCATATCATTGAGCGGTTTACGGCGCTGTGCGATACGTGGAAAATGAACATTGCCGAGCTGGTTTCCCGCACTCAGCCCGGAGCGAACGACGAGTCAGCACAGCTTTTTATTCAAATCACCGCCCACAGCCCGGCTACGCAAAATGCATCAAATATCGAACAAGCGTTCAAAGCCCTATGTACAGAACTGAATGCACAAGGCAGTATTAACATTGTTAATTATTCACAGCATGATGAACAGGATGGAGTTTGAGTGATGAACCCACTGAAAGCCGGTGATATTGCACCGAAATTTAGCTTACCGGACCAGGACGGCGAGGAAGTAAATTTGACCGACTTCCAGGGACAGCGTGTTCTGGTTTATTTTTATCCGAAAGCCATGACCCCGGGCTGCACCGTACAGGCGTGCGGTTTACGCGATAATATGGACGACCTGAAAAAAGCAGGCGTTGAAGTACTGGGTATCAGTACGGATAAACCAGAAAAACTCTCCCGTTTCGCCGAAAAAGAGCTGCTGAACTTCACTCTGCTGTCTGATGAAGATCATCAGGTATGCGAGCAGTTTGGTATCTGGGGTGAAAAAACCTTTATGGGGAAAACCTACGACGGTATCCATCGTATTAGCTTCCTCATCGACGCCAACGGCAAAATCGAACATGTGTTTGATGATTTCAAAACCAGCAATCACCACGACGTGGTGCTGAACTGGCTGAAAGAAAACGCCTGACGCTAAGACAAACGCAAGACGCCGGGTCGTTCTCAACCACCCGGCGTCTTTTTTTAGGGCATTTCTTGCGGCTCCGCGCTAATGCTCATCTTCCACTATCAGGCCATCCGGCCAGGCGTGCACCACCGCTTTGATGAGCGTCGCCAGCGGAATAGCGAAGAACACGCCCCAGAATCCCCACAGACCGCCAAAAATAACCACCGACAGAATAATCACCAGCGGATGCAGGTTAACGGCTTCCGAGAAGAGGACCGGCACCAGCAGGTTGCCATCCAGCGCCTGAATAATCAGGTACACCGCAAACAGGCTCCAGAACTCGGTTCCCGCGCCAAACTGGAACAGCGCCACGCCCACCACCGGAATGGTGACCACAAACGCGCCGATATAGGGGATTAATACCGAGAACCCTACCAGCACCGCCAGCAGCAGCGAATAGTTGAGGCCAAAAAGGATAAAGCCAATCCACGTCGCCACGCCGACGACGATCATTTCCAGCACCTTACCGCGAATATAGTTGGTAATTTGCTGGTTCATCTCTTTCCATACCTGCCCGGCCAGGCCGCGGTTGCGCGGCAGCACCCGGCGTACGGCGTTAAGCATCTGCTCTTTATCTTTCAGCAGAAAGAAAACCATCAGCGGCACCAGCACCAGATAGACCGCCAGGGTCAGCAGCCCGACCAGAGAGGCCAGCGAATATTTCACCACCGAGTCGCCGACGGTTAACATCCGGCTGCGCATATTCTCCGCCATCGCGTCGATAATGCCGGCGTCCATGAGGGCCGGATAACGGCGCGGCACCGTGGCGGCGAAATCGGAAAGTTTATTCAGCATCCCGGGCATATCGCGAATCAGATAAATGCCCTGCTGCCAGGCAACCGGCATCACCACAAACGCCATCAGCAGCAGAATGCCGACGAACAGAATCAGAACGACCGAGGTGGCCCAGGTACGTGAAAACCCGATACGCTCCAGTCTGACGGTGGGCCACTCCAGCAGATAAGCCAGAACAATCGACACTAACAAAGGTGCCAGCAGGCCGCTGAAGAAAAACATAATGCCGAACCCAGCCAGCAAAATGACCAGCAGCGCTATCGCCTCCGGGTCGCTGAACCGACGACGGTACCACTGCATTAACATCTGGAGCATAAAACCCTTCCCTGAAGAGCGGAGCTGTAACAATCTCAGGAATTGTATCGAAATGTCACAAAAAAGACTTCGCTTTTTATGGGTAAAACCACAAACATTACTGGCCGGATGAATATCATATTTGCAACGCCGCGAACGACGGCTAAACTCGCTGGACCTGCTTGCGGTCAGGGAACATTACGCCGCACAATCGGTCAAACTGGCACACCTACATTACAGGACAGAGGTTATGTTCAGGCAGTTGAAGAAAACGCTGGTGGCGACCGTCATAGCGTCGCTGACGCTGGGTTCAATATTACCTGCTTTTGCCGATACCGCAGACACTCTGCCGGACATGGGCACCTCCGCAGGAAGTACGCTCTCCATCGGCCAGGAAATGCAGATGGGAGATTACTACGTGCGCCAGCTGCGCGGCAGCGCGCCGTTAATCAACGATCCGCTGCTGGTGCAGTATATTAACGGTTTAGGCATGCGCCTGGTGTCGCACGCCAATTCCGTTCGCACCCCGTTCCACTTTTATCTGATTAATAACGATCAAATAAACGCCTTTGCTTTCTTCGGCGGTAACGTCGTACTGCACTCGGCCCTGTTCCGCTACTCGGATAATGAAAGCGAGCTGGCGTCGGTGATGGCGCACGAAATTTCTCACGTCACCCAGCGCCATCTCGCCCGCGCGATGGAAGACCAAAAGCGTAACGCTCCGCTGACCTGGGTAGGCGCGCTGGGATCGATTCTGTTGGCGATGGCCAGCCCGCAGGCCGGGATGGCCGCGCTGACCGGCACCCTGGCGGGCAGCCAGCAGGGGCTGATCAGCTTTACCCGTCAAAACGAAGAAGAGGCCGACCGCATTGGCATTCAGGTTCTTCAGCGCTCCGGATTCGACCCGCAGGCAATGCCGGCGTTTATGGGTAAGCTGCTCGACGAGTCGCGCTACTCCACCCGGCCGCCGGAAATGCTGCTGACCCACCCCTTACCGGAAAGCCGTCTCGCCGACGCCCGCAACCGTGCGAACCAGATGCGCCCGGTTGTCGTGCAGTCCTCCGCTGACTTCTACCTGGCGAAGGCGAGAACGCTGGGTATGTACACCTCCGGCGACAATAAGCTGGGCAATGACCTTCTGAGCAGCTGGGAAAAAGGCAATATTCGCGAACAGCACGCCGCCCAGTACGGCCGCGCGCTGCTGGCCATGGGCAATAACAATTACGATCTGGCGCGCAAAACGCTGCAGCCGCTGCTGAGCGCCGAACCGCAGAACGCCTGGTACCTTGACCTGGCGACCGATATCGATCTCGGGCAAAAGAGAGCCACAGACGCGATTAATCGCCTGAAGGGCGCCCGCGAGCTGCGTACTAATCCGGTGCTGCAGCTCAACCTCGCCAACGCCCTGCTGGAAGGCGGGCAGCCGGGGGAAGCGGCGACGATCCTTAACCGCTATACCTTCAATAATAAAGATGACGTCAATGGTTGGGATTTGCTGGCGCAAGCGGAAGCTAAACTGGGAAATCGCGATCAGGAGCTGGCAGCCCGAGCGGAAGGCATGGCGCTGGTTGGCCGACTCGATCAGGCCATTACCCTGCTCAGCAGCGCCAGCTCACAGGTAAAATTAGGCAGCCTGCAGCAGGCCCGCTACGATGCGCGTATCGATCAGCTGCGACAGCTGCAGGAACGCTTCAAACCGTACCAGAAAATGTAAGGAGACCTCATGTCCGATACGGTCAAAATCTATCACAACCCGCGCTGCTCCAAGAGTCGCGACACGCTGAGCCTGCTGAAGGCTAACGGCATCGACCCCGAAGTGGTGCTCTATCTGGAGACGCCGCCGGATGCCGCCACGCTGCGCCAGCTGCTGAAGATGTTGGGGATGGCCAGCGCGCGCGACTTAATGCGCCAGAAAGAAGATCTCTATAAATCCCTCGATCTCGCTAACCCACAGCTTAGCGAAGATGCGCTGATCCAGGCGATGGTTGATAATCCAAAGCTGATTGAACGGCCTATCGTCGTTAGCCACGGCGAGGCCCGTATCGGTCGCCCGCCGGAGCAGGTTCTGGAAATCGTTAACTAAGTTGTTGATCCTCAGGCCGCGGCCCGCTAAAGCTTGAGGATCTCTTTCACGAAAGGAATGGTCAGCTTGCGCTGGGCGGTAATGGAAGCGCGATCGAGCTGATCGAGCGTCATAAACAGCGAACGCATTTCGCGATCCAGCCGCTTAAGCAGGAACCGACAGACGTCTTCCGGCATTTCGAAACCACGCAGTCTGGCGCGAAGCTGAAGCGCCTGGAGCTTGTCTTCATCCGACAGCGGCTGCAGCTTGTAGATTTGCCCCCAGTCAAGACGCGAAGCCAGATCCGGCAGGCCAAGCTTGAGCTGGCGCGGCGGTCGGTCGCCGGTAATCAGCAGCCGGGTTTTACCGGACTCGAGAATGCGGTTGTAGAGGTCGAAAATCGCCATTTCCCACAGTTCATCGCCCGCCACGCACTCAATATTATCGATACAAACCAGCGACAGGTGCTCCATCCCGTCCAGCACTTCAGGAACAAACCACGTCCGTTTATCCAAAGGTACGTAGCCCACCGCATCGCCGCGCTGGGAGAGCTCAGCGCAGGCCGCGTGCAAGAGATGGCTGCGCCCCGCCCCTTCGCGTGACCAGATGTAGATGTATCCGCTATGTTCCTGCCGCAGCACGTTCTGAAGGGCGGCAAGAAGAGAAGGGTTATCGCCCGGCCAGAAACTCGCGAAAGTTTCATCATCGGGAAGATACAGTGGCAAAGAGAGCTGTGCCGGTGCGTTCAGATGGACCTCAACATAGGCTTGCAGAAAAACGCGGAGAGTTTAGCACAGAAATACGCAAGGAGAGAACCGGGCAGGATCGCCGCCCGGTATAAGGATCAATGTTTTGCTTCTTCGCTATCCGCAGCGTCGAGAACCACCTCTTCCGGACGCAGCACGCTAATCAGTTTGAAGATCAGGCTCAGCCCGACGCCAACGATCGTCGCCAGCGCCATGCCTTTCAGCTCTGCGGCGCCGATATGCACTTTTGCCCCGCTGACGCCGATGATCAGGATAACGGAGGTCAGAATCAGGTTCTGCGCCTTGTTGTAATCGACTTTAGATTCGATCAGCACGCGAATACCCGAAGCGCCGATAACCCCGTACAGCAGCAGCGAGACGCCGCCCATTACCGGCAGTGGGATAATCTGGATCGCCGCCGCCAGCTTGCCGACGCAGGAGAGCAGAATCGCGATGATCGCCGCGCCGCCGATAACCCAGGTGCTGTAGACGCGGGTGATCGCCATCACGCCAATGTTCTCGCCGTAGGTGGTGTTTGGCGTGGAGCCAAAGAAGCCGGAGATCACCGTAGACAGGCCGTTGGCAAACATTGAACGATGCAGGCCCGGATCGCGGATCAGATCTTTTTTGACGATATTGGCCGTGACTACCAGATGTCCAACGTGCTCGGCGATCACCACCAGCGCGGCGGGCAGAATGGTGAAAATCGCAAACCATTCAAAGCGCGGGGTGTAGAAGGTCGGCAGCGCGAACCAGTGGGCCTCGGCGATGGGCGTGGTATCGACGACGCCCATCACGAAGGAGAGCGCGTAGCCGACCAGGACGCCGATTAAAATCGGGATAATCGCCAGGAAACCGCGGAACAGCACCGAACCGAAAACCGTCACCGCCAGCGTCACCATCGAAATAATAATGGTTTTGCTGTCCGGCGATTGCCCGTCAGCGGGCAGCAGACCGGCCATATTCGCCGCCACGCCCGCCAGCTCCAGGCCGATAACCGCGACAATCGCGCCCATCGCCGCCGGTGGGAACATCACGTCCAGCCAGCCGGTTCCGGCTTTTTTGACAATAAAGGAGACGATGCAAAACAGCACGCCGCACATGATAAAGCCGCCGAGAGCGACTTCGTAGCCCAGCGGCAGCAGAAGCAGCACCGGGGAGATAAACGCAAAGCTCGATCCGAGATAAGCCGGAATTTTGCCTTTGCAGATGAAAAGATATAACAGCGTTCCGATGCCGTTAAACAGCAGTACCGTGGCCGGGTTGATATGGAACAGAACGGGCACCAGTACCGTTGCGCCAAACATGGCGAACAGATGTTGCAAACTAAGCGGGATTGTCTGTAAAAGCGGCGGTCTTTCACTCACCCCGATAGCACGGCGCGTCATGGCATTTTCCTCTGAGAGTCGTTTGTTGATTGCTGTTGGTCTGTTTTATTCAAAAAAAAGCCGACTCTCAAAGTCGGCTTTTTCTACTTCATCATTTATTTCGTACCAAAAATCTTATCGCCGGCGTCACCGAGCCCCGGAATAATGTATCCGTGCTCGTTCAGGCCCTGATCGATGGACGCGGTGTACAGCTCAACGTCCGGATGCGCTTTCTCCAGCGCGGCGATGCCTTCCGGCGCCGCCACCAGAACCAGCACCTTAATGCTGGAGCAGCCCGCTTTTTTCAGCAGGTCGATGGTGGCGATCATGGAGCCGCCGGTCGCCAGCATCGGGTCAACCACCAGCGCCATGCGTTCATCGATGTTGGATACCAGCTTCTGGAAGTAAGGCACCGGCTCAAGGGTCTCTTCGTTACGATAGATGCCCACCACGCTGATACGCGCGCTCGGCACGTGCTCAAGCACGCCTTCCATCATCCCCAGACCCGCGCGCAGAATCGGCACTACGGTAATTTTCTTGCCTTTGATCTGCTCAATTTCTACCGGGCCGTTCCAGCCTTCGATGGTGACTTTTTCGGTCGCCAGATCGGAAGTAGCTTCATAAGTCAGTAAGCTGCCAACTTCTGAGGCGAGTTCACGGAAGCGTTTGGTGCTGATGTCGTGCTCACGCATCAGGCCCAGCTTGTGTTTGACGAGTGGGTGTTTCACTTCCACGATCTTCATTCTCTTTCTCCTCTGAGGGGCAGCCACAAAAAAAATCGCCGGATTATACCGCCTTTTTCCTTTTACGCCATAGCCGATATGTTTGACCGGGATCAACCAAAATGCTTTACGCTGCCTGAGCCAGTATAAGACAAAATAAAAAAACCCCGCGAAGGCGGGGCTGAATGGGGCTTTACGGCCGTTTATAGCTTTTCGCCGTTGCTGCCGATAACCTGCTGATACCAGGCAAAAGATTTCTTGCGGCTACGCGCCAGGGTGCCGTTGCCCTCATTATCTTTATCCACGTAGATAAAGCCGTAGCGTTTTTTCATCTCACCGGTTCCCGCGGAAACCAGGTCGATACAGCCCCACGGGGTATAGCCCATCAGGTCGACGCCATCCTCAACAACCGCTTTTTTCATTTCGGCGATATGGGCGGAAAGGTAGTCAATACGATACTGGTCATCCACCGAGCCGTCCGCTTCGCGCACGTCGATGGCGCCAAAGCCGTTCTCCACAATAAACAGCGGCAGCTGGTAATGATCCCAGAACCAGTTCAGGGAGTAACGCAGCCCGACAGGATCAATCTGCCAGCCCCAATCTGACTTCTGCACGTACGGGTTGGAGACCAGGCTCTTGCTTTCATCGTAATCCAGCTGCGGATTATCATCCGTTGCTTTCGTGGCGAACGACATATAGTAGCTAAAGCCGATATAGTCGACGCAGCCCTGAGTCAGCGCCACGCGGTCTTCTTCGGTGATGTCCAGCGCAAAACCGCGACGCTCGAAGTAGTTCAGCAGGTGCTGCGGATAGCGGCCGCGCACGTGAACATCGGTAAACCAGTAGCGGCGATGCATGGCGTTCATCGCCATCATCATGTCGTTGGGCGCGCAGCTCAGCGGGTAAATCGGACACATGGCGATCATGCAGCCAATTTGCAATGCCGGGTTAATTTCGCGGGCGGCTTTTACCGCCAGCGCGCTGGCGACCAGCTCATAGTGCGCCGCCTGAAACATGACCGGCTCGCGGTCCTCCCCCGGCAGATATTTCAGTCCGGAGTTGGTGAACGGCGCAAAATCTTCGTGGAAGTTGGCCTGGTTATTGATCTCATTGAAGGTCATCCAGTACTTCACTTTATGCTGGTAGCGGGTAAACACCACCTGGGCAAAGCGGACAAAGAAATCAATCAGTTTACGGTTACGCCAGCCGCCGTACTCCGTCACCAGATGGTACGGCATTTCGAAGTGGGAGAGCGTAATCACCGGCTCAATACCGTGCTTCAGGCACTCATCGAACAGGTCGTCGTAAAACTTCAGCCCGGCCTCGTTAGGTTCTTGCTCATCGCCCAGCGGAAAGATGCGCGTCCAGGCAATAGAGGTGCGGAAGCATTTGAAGCCCATTTCGGCAAACAGGCGAATGTCGTCTTTATAGCGATGATAAAAATCGATCGCTTCGTGGTTGGGGTAGTTTTTCCCCGGCAGCACGCCATCGGTGATTTCACGCGGTACGCCGTGCGCGCCTGCGGTCATCACATCGGCGACGCTCACCCCTTTACCGCCCTCTTTCCAGCCGCCTTCCAGCTGATGCGCCGCCACCGCGCCGCCCCACAGAAAACCTTCTTTAAATCCGGACATGTTCTCTCCCTATGCGCAGTCGCCGCTCTGCGACCGGTATTGCTGATTGAAATGGTAAACCGCGCCTACCAGCCCGGCATCGTTGCCGTGGCTGACGGTGTCGATATATTCCGCAATGCCAAACCAGGCCAGATGTTCGCGCAGCAGCGCCAGAAAGCCCGGTCGTTCCACAATCCCGCCGCCGATCAAAATCGTTTGCGGGTCGAATAAGTTGACGAGGTTGTAAAGCCCGGTACCCAGGCCGTTAAAGAATTCAGCGACCAGACGTCGACAGGCGGCGTCGCCCGCATCGTAGCGGTCAAAAATCTCTTCGCCAGTGACGTCATCCAGCGCCTTGCCGATATGTTCAGCGTAGCGATGGCGCAGCACGCGCAGCGTGCAGTTTTCGTTCATCGAATAGCGCCGCACATCGCGGGTGCCCGGACGCGCGGTTTGCATATAGCCGAACTCGCCGGCGCGGAAGCGCGCGCCGTGGACCAGTTGGTTATTACAGAAAATCGCCCCGCCGATGCCGGTGCCGATGGTCAGGACCAGAAAGTTGCTCATGTCGGCGGCTTTACCCCGCCAGCGCTCGGCCAGCAGCACGCAGTTAGCATCATTCTCAATGGCCACGGGCAGGCGAACCTGCTGCTCAAGCCAGCGCTTGATGGCGAAGTTATCGAATTTACGGATGGCGCCGCCCATTTCGATAAAGCCGGTGTGCGGGTTAACGTAGCCGGGCGCGCTGATTGCCACCCCTTCACACGCCGGGTGAGCGGCGATCCACGCCAGCATCGCCTGCAGGATCTGGTCGCCGTCGCTGTCGACGATGTTCTGCTTTCCTTTCTCCAGCAGCGTGCCTTCGCGCGTCATTACCCCCATTTTTAGCGCCGTGCCACCAATATCAAATGCGGCAATGTTCATCCTCAGCTTTCCTCCAGAATCCATCACATTCGCGGTTTATCTCTCCAGAAATCAGAAAAGAAACCGGTTTCACTGGCATGATGATTATTCCCGACAACGCTGGCAAGCAGAAGAATGTACCCGGTTTCATTTTCGTGAACAGTATCAAATTTGCGCACTTAACGGCCGTTTTGCATCGGCTGCAAAGCAGGCTCGCAAACGTTTGCTATCCCTGTTAGAATTGCGCCGTTTTTTATTGCTACCGCAAACGCGTGGAGACTTCGCAGTGACCGATAAAACCTCTCTCAGCTATAAAGATGCCGGCGTGGATATTGATGCAGGCAACGCTCTCGTCGACCGTATTAAGGGCGTGGTGAAGAAAACCCGCCGCCCGGAAGTGATGGGTGGACTGGGCGGATTCGGCGCGCTGTGCGCGCTGCCGCAGAAGTATCGCGAACCGGTTCTGGTCTCCGGCACCGACGGCGTCGGCACCAAGCTGCGTCTGGCGATGGACCTCAAGCGTCACGACAGTATCGGTATCGACCTGGTCGCTATGTGCGTAAACGACCTCGTGGTTCAGGGCGCAGAGCCGCTGTTCTTCCTTGATTACTACGCGACCGGCAAACTGGATGTCGATACTGCGTCGAGCGTAATCAGCGGCATTGCCGAAGGTTGCCTGCAGTCAGGCTGCGCGCTGGTGGGCGGCGAGACGGCGGAAATGCCGGGCATGTACCACGGCGAAGATTATGACGTGGCCGGTTTCTGCGTTGGGGTGGTAGAAAAATCAGAAATTATCGACGGCAGCAAAGTGGCCGATGGCGACGTGCTGGTGGCGCTGGCTTCCAGCGGCCCGCACTCTAACGGCTACTCTCTGGTGCGCAAAATTATCGAAGTTAGCGGCGTTGACCCGCAAACCACCGATCTCAACGGTAAGCCGCTGGCCGACCATCTGCTGGCGCCGACCCGCATTTATGTGAAATCCGTACTCGACCTGATCGCCAACGTTGACGTGCACGCCATCGCCCACCTGACCGGCGGCGGCTTCTGGGAAAACATCCCGCGCGTGCTGCCGGACAACACCCAGGCGGTCATTGATGAATCCTCCTGGCAGTGGCCGGACGTGTTCAACTGGCTGCAAACCGCGGGTAACGTTAGCAGCCACGAAATGTATCGCACCTTTAACTGCGGCGTCGGCATGGTCATCGCGCTGCCGGCGGAAGCGGCGGATAAAGCCATTGCCTTCCTGAACGACAAAGGTGAAAGCGCGTGGAAAATAGGGTATATCAAAGCCTCTGATTCCGAACAGCGTGTGGTCATTGAATGAAAAACATCGTGGTGCTGATTTCCGGTAACGGTAGCAACCTGCAGGCGATTATTGACGCCTGCGCCCGGAAAAAAATCAACGGCACCCTGCGTGCAGTCTTCAGCAACAAGGCCGACGCGTTTGGCCTTGAGCGCGCGCGCGCGGCCAATATTCCGGCTCACGCGCTCGCCGCCAGCCAGTTTGCCAACCGGGAAGCTTTCGACCGAGAGCTGATGCACGAGATCGATGCTTACGCGCCGGATCTGGTGGTTCTCGCCGGCTACATGCGTATTCTTAGCCCGGCTTTTGTCGCCCACTACCAGGGGCGCATGCTGAATATCCACCCTTCCCTGCTGCCAAAATATCCGGGGCTGCACACCCATCGCCAGGCGCTGGAAAATGGTGATGAGGAGCACGGGACGTCGGTGCATTTTGTGACCGATGAGCTGGACGGAGGTCCGGTGGTTCTGCAGGCAAAGGTGCCGGTTTTCGCTGAAGATACCGAGGACGACATTACCGCCCGCGTACAGGCGCAGGAACACGATATCTATCCCCTGGCTATCAGCTGGTTTGTCGACGGCCGCCTGCGCGCGGAAGGAAACGAAGCCTGGCTTGATAATGTTCCTCTTCCACCGCAGGGATATGCGGCAGAAGAGTAAACTTTCCCGCCTCTGGCGTCCGCTGGAGGCGTTTTTCATTAGCTCAGGTTTCCCGCACGGATGACCGCTCGCATTTTTCCAGACACAGCGCTTGCGTATTCCATCCTGCCGGTAGGGGAACTGGACGCTGCCAATCAAGTTCTCGGATGACTAAATCGGAAACCCCCTGCGCAAACAGGACGGGTAGCCCTCCGGGATAGGGTTCGACTCCCCAGGCCTTTCCCGTTTCTGGGTTGAGGCACCAGGCGTTATCGATACCCATTCCTGTTGGCGAAAGAGGATTACACGGCGGACGAATATCATAATTCCCCTGCCAACCGTGGCAATGCAGTCGCTGGGTAAGCTGAATACTCTCGAGTCGTATTCGGTTGATCATGGAAGGGGTTTCACTGTGCATATTGATGGCGCCTTCACATTCTCCGCAAAGCCCACGAAACTGGATTTGCGTAATCTCACCAGGCTCGATCTGCGGATTCCTGCGACGCGCGGAGAGGAAAATCGGGTCCGCCTCCCCCCAGTGACAGGCTGGCGCCGCCACACACTCAAAAGTCATGCTGGTAAAGAGCATTCTTCGTAGCCGGCCGCCATCTCGTGAAATCAGGCCGATACCGCGATTCGAATCATAGATAGTGCAGTTGCTGACTACAATATCTTCAATATCTTGCCAGGTTTCCGTGCCGATTTTAAAAGCGCAGCTTTTTGAGCGCAGGGTACAATTGACGATCGTCACCTGACGTAAAGGACGTTGGATAGCCGCCGGTTTATCGGTCGTTTTCAGACAAATTGCATCGTCCGCCGCACTAAAAAAACTATTAGCAACGTGTACCTGCTGACAGCTATCGATATCCAGCGCATCAGTATTTGCCATTGTCAGATCGTTATCGACGGTAACGCCATCAATCACCACCTGTGAACATGAAACAAGATGAATTGTCCACATCGGCGCATGGTGTATACAGATATTTTCCAGCCTGACCCGCTGGCAATTTTCCAGAAGAATCATGCGCGGCCGCTGTTCGGCGGGCGTGCGATAGCCCATATCATCAACCGATGAGGAGAACCAACCATCGGCATTACCGTAAATAGTACCGCCCCCACAAATCGAGATATTTTCGGCATCCTGGGCATAGAGGAAAGCCCGGTCTGAGCACTCTGCGCGGCTTAAGGCCACCGCCTGGGTGAAGTCAGCATAATTATCGCTGACGATGAGTTCTGCACCGGGTGACAACCACAGGCAGGTGTTTGACCCCATGCGTAACCCGCCAAGGTAATATTTTCCACTTTCCACCACCAGTGTACCGCCGCCCGCTTGCGATAAGGTATCCAGCGCTTTTTGAAAAATCTCAGTGTCGCGAGTAATACCATCTGCGTGCGGGCGCCAGTTTGAAAGAAAAATGTTCATAGGATTTCCTGAGATGAAATGGGAATGCTATCTGAACACAGTCATTATCGATCGCCGTAGGGCAAAACAGCATCGACATAATTAATCTGTCGCCGTTCTCACAACGTCCTTTTTTCCCGCAGTTCATCTGTGATTTCGGACACATTTCTTTTCGATCCTTCCGCAGAAATAGCGATGGCTATCACATTTCATTTTTTCGCCCGTCCTGATACTGCCGGCCATATCACGCTATTTATTTCATTTAATCCGCTTTCTACGCCCCGCTCTCAGTTCTTAACAAAAGCGCCATGATGACGATTCCGCAAAATTTTCACCTCTTTTACTGTGCTACTTCCTCTTTACTGACAGAAGAGACAGGAAAAATGACGAGGACAGTAACGGCACCACGGGAAGTAAAAACACGCAATATTCTCTGCTGGGGGATGGGCGATATCTTCGGCAGCGGGGCAATGACTATCACCGGGCTTTGGCTGCTTTATTTTTATATTGAAGTGGCGGGCCTTTCTCCCGCCGCCGCCGCATCCATCTTTGCGATCGCCAAAATTTGGGATGGCATCACCGACCCGATCATGGGTTATATCACCGACAATATTCGCACGCGCTGGGGGCGACGCCGAATATTCTTTATTATCGGCGCGCCGCTCTCCTTTTGCTTTGCCCTGATGTGGGTAAGCGGTTTTGGCTATGCCTGGTATCTTGGTACTTATTTGTTATTCAGCACCGTTTTTACCCTCTTGATGGTGCCCTACGATACGCTGCCTGCGGAGATGACATCGCGTTACGATCTGCGTTCAAAAATGTCTGGCGCGCGGATGCTATTTGCCCAGGCGACAGCGTTTTTATCTGCACTTATCCCAGGACAAATTTTGGCGCACGTCGCCGATAAATCGCAGGCATTTTTATATATCGGCCTGGTCTTTTCCGTACTCTTCGCCCTACCGTGGATCTTCGTTTGGCGGGGAACCTGGGAACGAGAGAATCTCCCGCCGCCTTCGACTCAGCGCGGGATGGGGAAAACAATTATCTCGCTGTATCGAGAAATGGCTTCAACTTTCCGTTTACGTACTTTTCGCATTCACATCATGATGTACGTTGGTGGAGCCGTCGCCCTGGATATTTTCGGCTCGCTGTTTATGCACTATCTTACATATGTACTTCAGGTCGGCGCATCCTTAGCTTCCCAGGCAATGAGCCTGATGACGCTATTTCAATTTTTTGCCATCCCTTTCTTTACCTGGCTTTGTATTCGCATCGGCAACGGCAACGCCTACAAACTGGCAATTGCACTGATTATGTGCGCTCTACTGTGGTTCAGCCAGCTCTCCGCCTCCATTAGCCATTTATCAGGGTTCTTATTCGGCGGAGCCATCGTGATGGGCATCGCACGCGGCGGAACCTATCTTATCCCATGGAACGTCTACAACTTTTTACCTGACGTGGATGAAGCTTATACCGGCGTCAGACGTGAAGGCATTTACGCGGGCGTCATGATGCTAACACGCAAATTTTCCCAGGCGCTGGCCCTGTTTATTGTTGGACTGGCGCTCGAGGCGTTTGGCTTTACCAAAGGCGCAGAGTCACAAGATGCCGCCGCGCTAAACGGCATCTGGTGGGTATTCCTTATCGGACCGGGTTTACTCACTCTGCTGGCGATGTACGGCGCGTTTCGCTTTCGTCTAAGCCAGGAGTGTCATAAGACGCTTACCTTCGAGCTAGAGCGTCTGCGGTCTGGCGGTAAACCCGAAGATGCATCAACGCAGGTACGACAAACCGTAGAGTTACTTACCGGACATCCGCATATGAATATCCACTGGCAGCATACAGCTGAAACGACAACGCAAGGGAATCTCTATGTCGCAGAAAATAAGCCATCCTGAAATCATCCGTCTTATCGAAAAACTGATCGATAGCCTCACCGCAATTCAGGATGACAATGGTCAATTCCTGCAGCGCCTGCCTGACGGGCGCGTGATTGATACAAAAGGCTGGGCTGGATGGGAATGGACACATGGTATCGGCTTGTTTGGTCTCTACCGCTACCATGAACTTACCGGCTCATCTCGCGCCAGGCAGATTATTGACGACTGGTTCAGCGCCCGTTTCGCCGAAGGAACGCCGGAGAAGAATATTAATACCGCGATCCCTTTTTTGACGCTTGCCAGTCGCTACCAGCAGGACGCTCGTCACGAATGGCGCGCCTATCTGGAAGTGTGGGGAGATGCGCTTTATCGTCAGATTCCGCGCACTGATGAAGGCTGCATGCAGCATGTCACCTACGAAAACGCGCATTACCAGCAAATCTGGGATGACACCTTGATGATGGCGGTCCTGCCTCTGGCCAGGATTGGGCTTTTATTGCAAAAACCTTACTGGGTAGAAGAAGCAAAATTTCAATTTCTACAGCACATTCACTACCTTACGGATAGAAAAAGTGGTTTATGGTTTCACGGCTGGAATTTCGACGGCAGGCATCATTTTGCCGGTGCCCGATGGGCTCGTGGCAATAGCTGGATAACACTGGCGATTCCTGAACTACTGGAAATGCTCAATCTTGATGAGCATGACGCCTTCTATCGCCAGCTCTGTAACATCCTGCAGGGCCAGGTATCCGCCCTCGCCCGCTGTCAATGTGAAAACGGGCTATGGCCGACGCTATTAGATGATGCAACAAGCTACGCTGAAGCCTCAGCAACAGGGGGATTCGCAGCCGGTATCCTGAAAGCGATACGTCTCGGCTACCTCGACGACAGCTATCTACCCGTTGCCGAACGAGCAATCGCAGGCATTATTGAGCATATCTCGCCGGAGGGAGAATTAACCCAGGTTTCATTTGGCACGGCAATGGGACACGACCTTGACCATTACCGACGAATCCCCCTAACTGCGATGCCATATGGCCAGGCGCTGGCGATACTCAGCCTGGTCGAGGCTTTATACCGCACGCGTTAAAACCTAATGCCTGAGTGCCGATAGTTCGCTACTCAGGCTATCAGCCAGGCTACGAACCCGACCCGCATCGAACATGATATAAAACCCAGGCGATGCTTCATTCATCTGCTGGCAAAGCATCTCCATTTCGGATGCCCCCTGATACAACGCCTGCACGTTGATATGGCAGATTTCTCTCATACTCCAGCTATTCTCCACCTCACGAGCAAAATGCAGCGTAAAAAAAGCTTTCTGTGCATGCGTGAACAGCTGACAGTAGAGTGCGAGCCCCCGCCATTCATTCTGCCAGAGCCGATAGAGCGCCGTGGGAAACGCGGCATTCTCGGCAAACTCCAGCGCCTGCGCGCATAGCTTCAGGGCATCTGCCGCTACCTCATCCTTCTCTTGCGCAATTCGCGTGAGGTTTTCCATCGATATTTGCGGATCGTCACGCGTGAAGTGGATATCCTGGGCCGACCCCGGCAGCCAGTGATTACGCGCCAGCTGGCTGTACAAACTCCATACTGCCTGACCATAGCTTTCCGGTAGCTGACTATGGCGGTGAAAAACGTGATCGCGAACATAAATCGCCTGGTAAAGCACCTCCGATGCCTGCTCAAGTAGCTGCTGAAAACGGCGGGCGACTGTAACATCGGGGCACCAGCCGTAACGCTCAGCCAGCCAGAGATCCAACAGCTGCTCCTGGGTCTTGCCCGCACCATGGCCTAACAGCTGGCTACAGGCAAACAGATTGCATTCGCTTAACGTTTCCGGTATCCAGTGGTTATCAACGCTCTCCCAACTGGTTTTGCATATCGCACCGGTGATTCTGGGATTCGCGCTTTGGCACCACAGCAGTCGGCCTTTTAACTCATCAATGCGCAAGAAAGGCATAACGCCCCAGCCCACCTCTTCGCCTGCTAAATCAATATCAACCCAGACGTCTCGCATAGTGACCTGAAGCAGTGCGGGATTATTTGGAAATGCTGGCCAGAAACGTTCTGGCGTTAACTTGATCGATACCGAAACGGTTGGCGGAAGCGGCTCGATAGCATCGAGAACGGTACCAAGATCATCATTACTTGCAGGGAAAACCCGCAAAACCAGATGTTTATTTTGTGCGGTAACCACCTGGCTGAGCGCTTGAAAACAACGGCGATAGAGCACAAAGCTTTGCGACGGTTGCCGGGTATTTTCAGGCTCATCCCTGGCGTTTATATCCCATTTAGGGCGCGTAATCGGCAATAAACCATCGGTGCTGGAAAGCGCAATAATTAGCCCTGTTAAAGCAGGAATTCCCTGACAAACGCCGCGAATTTTGTCTGTCAGCCAGCGGCTCCAGAAATCCACATCAAAAAGGATCCCTTGCTGGTTATCCAGTAGATACTTATGCGACAACAGCAATTCCGTTGGGAAACCCAGCTCTTTTGCCTGTAAATAAAATCGCAGCCCCTGCTCGCGGCAATACATGGCGAGACGATTAAGGTAGATACAGCGC
>NZ_ALNJ01000152.1:0-9125 GCF_000293135.1 Klebsiella sp. OBRC7
CGAGGAGCTGGCCGAGGTGGATGTGGACTGGCTGATCGCCGAGCGTCCCGGCAAGGTAAAAACCTTGAAGCAGCATCCGCGCAAGAACAAAACGGCCATCAACATCGAATACATGAAAGCCAGCATCCGTGCCAAGGTAGAGCACCCGTTTCGCATCATCAAGCGGCAGTTCGGCTTCGTGAAAGCCAGATACAAGGGGCTGCTGAAAAACGATAACCAACTGGCGATGTTATTCACCCTGGCCAACCTGTTTCGGGTGGACCAAATGATACGTCAGTGGGAGAGATCTCACTAAAAACTGGGGATAACGCCTTAAATGGCGAAGAAACGGTCTAAATAGGCTGATTCAAGGCATTTACGGGAGAAAAAATCGGCTCAAACATGAAGAAATGAAATGACTGAGTCAGCCGAGAAGAATTTCCCCGCTTATTCGCACCTTCCTTAGCACATTTATGTCTTATTTACATGATTAACAAAGGAATAATCATGAAGAAACTTATATGTCTTAGGATCCATCAGTTTCGGGCATGTTTGTCTCCATTAGGAAAAATAAGCTGTCGGCCCTTATTTGGTGGCTATAGCCTGGCGATAGATAACACCGTGTTTGCCATGATGGCTGAGGGGGAAATCTATCTTCGGGTTTGCGAGCAGAGCGCGGAGTACCGCGTGGCGCATAAAACCCCGCTGTTGAAGATGCAGAAGAATGGTCGTCTGGTCGCGCTGAAGTATTATCATATTGATGAGGAACTGTGGCGGGATAGCAAAATGCTTTTTCATTTATCGGCGCTGTCATTACAGAGCGCGCGTCATGAAAAACATCGGCAGCGGCAATCCGGAAGATTAAAAAATTTGCCAAATATTAGTTTTCATATGGAGCTACAGTTGATTAATTCAGGCATTACGGATGAATTAATGCTGCGTAAGATTGGGGCCAAAGAAGCCTGGTTGAGGTTACGAAAAATAAATAAAGCGCTAACGGTGAACATTCTTTATTCCTTACAGGGGGCCATTGAAGGCGTCCATGCGGCCACGCTCCCGACGCAGCAGCGTCAGGAGCTTGAGAATTGGGCAACGGAACAAATGCGGGAGAGTGAGGGCTATTCAGGTTGAATTTCAACCTGTCGCTGTAGCCGGCAAATCTCTGGCAGCAGCGCCAGTAGCAGCCCGATTTGTTGAAGCACTAACGGCTCTTTGCTATCGGCACGAGGTTCAAGATGCTGTATCCGGGTTTGCAGGCTTGTTAAAGCTTGCTGTACCCGCTGTTCATCGGCCGGTGAGTGGTGCAGCGCGTCATCAACATAACAAACGGCATCGTCCAGCAGCGCCAGGATATCTGGCGTTGTCAGCTTTTCCCTGTGTGCGCCCAGGGCGGAGATATAGCTGGTAAAAGTGTGGTTCAGGCATAACAACCGAAAAGCGGTTTCTCGCATTTGCGAGCCCGCTCTGGGTTCCGTTGATAAGTTTGATACAACGGATGCCAGCTCACCGTCCCTGCTGTGCGCAGCTCTTCGCGCAATACGATAGGCAAGACGGTTGTCGCGCCCCTGATGATATTGCTCGAGTATGGCATCTAAATATCGGCAGTTGGCATTGATTGCTTGTTCAAGTACTCGGGGCAGGTTGCGGAATTTCCAGTCTGGCCAAATAAAGCTGACTGCGGCCCAGGCGATAGCGCAGCCGATCAGCGTATCAAATATACGCGGTAGGGCGACTTCAAAACCTTCCCCCAGGAGGTTAAAGCACAGCAAAACCAGGAGGGTAATGAACATGGTCGCATGGGCGTACTGTACATTACGGAACGCGAAGAACAGCACGCCGGTCAGGACAATTAAAAGCAGTTGGCCTTCGACGGAAGGGACGAGAAGCAGCACCGGCAGGCCTATCGCTACGCCGATGAGAGTACCGATTATCCTTAACGCCAGCCGGTGACGAGTGGCGTTGTAGTTTGGCTGGCATACGAACAGGCTGGTCAGCAATATCCAGTAACCGTGGTTCAGTCCGGTTAACTGGATAAATGCATAACCTGCGCACAGGACTAATGACATTCGAACCGCATGGCGAAACAGAGCTGACTCTGGGGTCATATTACTGCGCAGGCGCAGCCAGATATCGCTGAAACTGCCAGGTTGGTCGTCGGCTAGCAGGTGTTCCGTATTGTTACTGGACTGGACAGTCGTCTGGACGGATTCAATTGTCGCCAGCTGGGCGTCAATGGCGCGTAAGTTATTAAGCAAAAATCCCAACGCCTTAATCTGTTCTGCCGGCGCGCCGCTGGCTTTTACGCGATCGAGCGCGGCGTCAAGATGCATAAAAGCGCGCTCAAAGTGAGTGTCATGAAGGTAGGGTTCGCGTAGCAGGATGGCACGAGACAGTTTCTGGCAGGCCTGCGCCTGCATTGACAGCATACGCTGGAAGCGGAACATCACGTCACTGTAGCGAAAATGATCGCGCAGCGTTTGGTATTGAATATGCGATGAACTTGCGCGTTCGTGGATGTCCTGCGCCACGAAGTAATACTGCAAAGTGCGACGCGTTCCGCGCTGCCCGCGATCGCCGCGCAGGCGAGTCAGCAGGGAAACTTTGGTCTGATTCAGCGTGGCCACAAGCTGGCCATTGGCTATCGCCAGGTCATACAGCGGAGCCTGGCTTTCATCTTCAATATCCGGATCGAACAGGCGCGATTTAAGCTCCAGATAGTGAGCTAACTGCTCGTAGCTACGTGCCAGATTGTCCTGAAGAGGACGGATAGGGAAAATCAGATGTCCGGAGAGGGTGAGTAAGTTGTACCACACCGCGCCAGCCAGCAAAAACAGCGGCTGAAGATACCAGTGGCTGTAAAGCGTAACGCCCAGCATGGTATAGATGGCGATTAACAAAGCACCAAAGGCGATGGTGGCATAGCGTTGGCCCAGGCCGCCGAGCAAAATAAAACCGATTGTTGAAACGGTTAATCCCGCCGCAAATAACCACGGCCAGGGAAAAAGGAGTTCCACTGAGGCTGAAGCAATAAAAAAGCACACGAGGGTAATGGCCAGATTACGCAGACGTCCTGTCAGGCGGTCATCAAGGTCTGTCAGCGCCGCTGCCACCACTCCGAGTGTTAGAGGAATCGTGAGTTTTACTTCGCCAAACCACCAGGGAAATGCGGTCGTGCCGCAGAGTGCGATAAATATCCTGATGTTATATAACCAGGCACTGTTCCAGGTATAGCGGCGTAGCAGGGGGGTGAGCATTTCTGTATTCCATTCAATTACTGAAAGCGGCGACGCGCATTGGCTTCACGCGCGGCGCGAGCGGTCTCGACGGAGACGACTCGTCGGCCTACTGGCCATAAAGCAATAGCGGCGATTTTAAAATTGGCGATGCCAACCGGGATGCCAATGATAGTCAGGCATTGTGCGATACCACAAAAGATATGCATCAGACACAGCCACCAGCCAAAGAAAATAAACCATAAAATATTCAATAGTGTCCCACCCGCGTTTAGCAGGCTATTCTTTCCCTGAGGATCGAGTTCGTCGACATGAACGGCCTCATTCCCATAGGGAAAAAGAGAGAGTTTTGTTATCTCCCAGCAGGAGCGGGTGAGAGGCAGGGTAAAGATCAGCACAATGCTGACCAGCGTCGCCAGAAGCCAGCCGAGCGTGGTGGCAAATCCGCCAAGGATAAAGTTTAAAATATTCAGAACGGTACGCATAAACCCTCTGCTTAATACGGTGGATAATAAGGCACGGCCATTGTAGCGTTTTTTACGCTGGAGCACCCGGTCGCTGGCGGTTAAACTTAAAAACATCCAACCTGATTGAAATTCGACATTATATGGAACTTAGAGCGACAACATTGGGCAAGCGTATGGCTCAGCATCCTTATGACAGGGTGCAACTTCTTAATGCCGGAGTAAAGGTTTCCGGTGATAGCCATGAATATCTTATACCTTTCAATCAGTTATTATCAATTCATTGCAAGCGTGGGCTGGTTTGGGGGGAACTGGAGTTTACCCTACCGGGCGAGAAAGTTGTGCGTTTGCATGGTACCGAATGGAGTGAAACCCAGCGTTTTTACCATCATCTGAACACGCTTTGGCAGCAGTGGAGCGCGGAAATGAGCGATATTGCCGCTGATGTACTTCGCCAGCAGCTGGCGGAAGTGGCGCGTTCCAGCGCGGAAGGTAAATGGTTGACGCGTCAGCAGGTAAGCGATATTCAGCGCAAAATACGCCATGCGCTGAGCGGATTACCTGTGCCGACAGTCCGTCTTGATGCTTTTGATAACTGCCGCGAGCTATGGCGACAATGCCAGAGTTGGTTGAGTAATACTGAAAAAGCCAGGCTCGAGCATAACCAAACTTTTACGGAATCCATGCTGGAGCAATACCGCGGATTTTTTGCCGCAGTGGAATCATCGCCGTTGAATCCGGCTCAGGCACGCGCAGTCGTAAACGGCGAGCGTTCGTTATTAGTTCTTGCAGGTGCCGGAAGCGGTAAAACTTCCGTGTTAGTGGCGCGCGCAGGCTGGTTATTGACCCGTGGCGAAGCGGCGGCTGAGCAGATTCTGCTACTGGCGTTTGGTCGGCAAGCCGCGCAGGAGATGGATGAGCGCATCCGCGAGCGCCTGGGCAATGAAGAGATCTCTGCGCGTACTTTTCACTCCCTTGCCCTGCACATTATCCAGCAGGGCAGTAAAAAAGCCCCGACGATCAGCAAGCTGGAGAGCGACAGCGCTGCACGGCAAAAGCTTTTAGTACAGAGCTGGCAGCAGCAGTGCCAGGAGAAAAAAGCGCAGGCGAAAGGCTGGCGATTGTGGCTGGAGGAGGAAATGGGCTGGCAGATCCCTGAAGGGGATTTCTGGCAGGACAAAAAGCTGCAGCGTCGTGTTGCCAGCCGCCTTGACCGCTGGGTTAGCTTGATGCGTATGCATGGCGGATCGCAGGCTGAGATGATTGCCGGGGCCCCTGAAGAGATACGCGACCTTTTTGGCAAGCGCGTTAAGCTGATGGCCCCTCTGCTAAAAGCGTGGAAAACGGCGTTAAAAGATGAAAACGCCGTCGATTTCTCCGGCCTGATTCATCAGGCGATCAATATTCTGGATAAAGGGCGGTTCGTCAGCCCGTGGAAGCATATTCTGGTGGATGAGTTTCAGGATATCTCCCCACAGCGGGCATCCCTACTCGCCGCGTTACGTCGGCAAAACACGCAGACGACGCTGTTTGCCGTTGGCGATGACTGGCAGGCTATCTACCGTTTCAGCGGTGCTCAGCTCTCTTTAACAACGGCCTTTAATCACTATTTTGGCGAAGGGGATTGCTGTGCGTTGGATACGACGTACCGATTTAATAGCCGGATAGGCGAGATAGCCAACGGGTTTATCCAGCAAAATCCGCACCAGTTAACGAAACCGCTAAACAGCCTGGCCGCAGGGGACAAAAAAGCGGTGACGTTATTGGCGGAGGACAAACTCGACGATCTGCTTGATAAAATGAGCGGCTATGTCAAACAAGAGCAGCGGATTTTATTGCTAGCGCGCTATCATCATTTGAAGCCGGCGGCGCTGGAGAAAGCCGCCACGCGCTGGCCGCATCTGCAGCTCGATTTTATGACTATTCATGCCAGCAAAGGACAACAAGCTGATTACGTCATTATTCTTGGCCTTCAGGAGGGGGATGATGCGTTTCCTGCACCGGCGCGTGAGTCGATTATGGAGCAGGCGCTCTTACCGCAGCCAGAAGATTTTCCCGATGCCGAAGAGAGGCGTTTGCTGTATGTCGCCATCACCCGCGCCCGCCTGCGCGTATGGCTGTTGTTTAATAAAGAGCAACCTTCGCCGTTTGTTGAAATGCTAGAGGCGCTGGATGTCCCGTTAGCAAGAAAGCCATGATGGCTGGCGGCATGGCCGCCAGCGGGGCTATTTCAGACGCTCTGCAAGGTAGCGCTGATAATCAGGGATCAGGATATCAACGGGGTCGCTGAAGTGCGGGGACTGGATAATAAAGTCGGCGGTTGAGACATTGGTGGCGACGGGGATATTCCATACCGTCGCCAAACGTAATAACGCTTTAACATCCGGGTCGTGCGGCACGGCATTTAGCGGATCCCAGAAAAAAATCAATACATCGATTTTACCTTCTGAAATCAGCGCACCCACCTGCTGGTCGCCGCCCATGGGACCACTCAGCATCGCATGCACCTCCAGCCCGGTTGCGCGTGACACCAGATTTCCGGTCGTTCCTGTCGCCGAGAGCGTGTGTTGCGCCAGCAATGGCTGGTGGCGCTCGACCCACTTCATCAGCATATCTTTACAGTGATCGTGAGCAACCAGCGCAATATGCTTGCGTGCTGGCAAGGTACGTGTTGTTAGTTCCATCATTTCATTCCACATTTTGGCCTGTAGACAGATTACTGGAAGTGACTGTTGCTGCAAGCGTCGTGATGAAAAAATTTGACGCATCTGCAGGTCAGGACTCATGCGGGTTCATCCGGATTAGCATACACTTGGGCTAAATAGCAGGAGGATGATAATGAAAGAAAACGATATCGCAAGTATTTTGACCTCGACACGGACTATCGCCCTGGTGGGGGCAAGTGACAAACCTGACCGCCCAAGCTATCGGGTGATGAAGTATCTTCTGGAGCAGGGGTATCACGTCATTCCCGTTTCCCCTAAGGTTGCGGGTACCACGCTGCTGGGGCAAAAAGGGTATGCCACGCTTGCTGAGGTGCCGGAAAAAGTGGATATGGTCGATGTTTTCCGTAACTCAGAAGCGGCCTGGGGCGTCGCCCAGGAGGCAGTGGCTATCGGTGCGAAAACGCTATGGCTACAGTTGGGGGTAATCAATGAACAGGCGGCTGTTCTCGCCCGAGACGCCGGTCTGAACGTGGTGATGGATCGCTGTCCGGCGATAGAGATCCCGCGATTAGGATTAGCCCGTTAAACCTAAAACCCCGCCTGGCGGGGTTTTTTATTATCAATATTGATTAAGTTATTTATGGTCAATATTTTAATTAAAACTACATCGAAACGTTTCTTTATTTTAAAATAAAACCCATTGTCTTTGTGGATTTAACAGGCATCGTTCAGGTTTTTTCTCCCTTATTACTTAAAATTTCTTCGCGAGGATAATTTATTTCTTATAAATAAACCATGGAAAATACATGGGGAATCATTATAAAATATTTTAAAGTTTAAAAAAATAATTGTTTTTTCTCATGTCATTTATATGACTAATATCACAGATATTTTTCGGGTAGCGTTAAAATGGAGGTTTGGTGATATAAGAAATGTATTATCCATGATTTTATCTTCATTGTAATAACCGTGAGCAATCATTTTTCTTATGGTCTCTATTAACATCTCAAAATGTAAGTTTATTATTTTAAGTTATTGTAATTTTAGTAATTTAATTTATTTCAGAATGTAATCGTATTATTTTTCTTTCACCTTGCGGGACTCCGTTAAGTGGTATATCTAATAAGATGCATAATTAAGAATTATCTCATACCTCTGACTGCGTCTTCATCTCAAGGGTGCAACCTGATGAAAAATATAAATGTGACAGTGAAAGAAACTGGTGCGGAATACACCGTCGATGGCAATCAAGTTAATCTCAATACGCAGTCAGTGGTTCTCCTGCACGTTAAGCGTGAGGATATTCGTTCATATACCCGACAAGGTAATGATCTTGTTCTAAAACTCCAAAACGGTGACACCGTTACAATTAAAAACTTTTTCGTTGTGGATGAGCATGGGCAGCACAGTGATTTGGTTCTTATGGATGATGAGACCGGCGCGCTATGGTGGCTAGAAGGTGCGGGTACCGATGGGGCACACTATTCGCTGATTAGCGATCTTTCAGAAGTCATCGCGACCGGTGGCGCGGGACAAAGTATTGCCGGTTGGGTCATGGCTGGCGCTGCTTTGCTGGGTATTGCGGCAATGTTCGCCGGCACCTCAAACAAAGACCACCACTCTTCAGTTTCTGAAAGCGATTCTGATGCTGACAGTGATTCAGACTCCGACAGTGATACGGATGCTGACAGTGATAGCGACTCTGATTCAGACAGTGATTCTGATTCAGATAGTGATTCCGATTCTGACAGTGATTCCGACTCGGATTCAGATTCAGATTCAGATAGTGATTCGGATGCTGACAGCGACGCGGATAGTGATTCTGATGCTGACAGCGACTCCGATACTGATACCGAGCTACCTACCGCGGCACAGAACATAGCGGTCATTGACAATGTGGGCCCCATCACCGGTGTGCTGCATTCTGGAGATGTGACTGACGATACGACTCCGGAGATTAAAGGGACAGCAGAGGCTGGGGCAACGATAACGATTTATGACGGCGATACCAAACTGGGTTCTGTCGTCGCGGATGAAAATGGCAACTGGAGCTTCACGTTACCGGAGCTGAGCGAGGGGTCCCATAGCCTGAGCGCGACGGTAACGGACAAAGCCGGGAACGTCAGCGAACGTTCGCCGGCGTTTGAACTGACCATCGATACCACTGCGCCGACAGCCAGCATTCCGCAGGTAACCGACAATGTTGCAGAGCACACCGGCCAGCTGCAGAGCGGGGATCTGACCAACGATGCGACGCCCACCCTGAACGGCACGGCGGAAGCGGGATCCACGGTGACGATCTATGACGGCGACACCGTGCTGGGCACAGTGTAGACTGGCCCCATGAATCTCCAGACAGTTGGTATCACTTAAATTAGTGATAGTCTTAATACTAGTTTTAGACTAGTCGTTGGAGTCCGAATGATTGATGTTCTAGGTCCAGAGAAGCGCAGACGGCGCAGCGTTCAGGAAAAAATCGCCATTGTTCAGCAGAGCTTTGAGCCCGGAATGACCGTGTCGCTGGTCGCCCGTCAGCATGGCGTTGCTGCCAGTCAGCTGTTCCTGTGGCGTAAGCAATATCAGGAAGGCAGTCTCACTGCGGTTGCCGCGGGTGAACAGGTTGTACCCGCGTCGGAGCTGGCATCTGCAATGAAGCAAATTAAAGAGTTACAGCGCCTGCTGGGCAAAAAAACCATGGAAAACGAGCTGCTGAAAGAAGCCGTTGAATATGGCCGACAAAAAAAGTGGATAGCGCACGTGCCCTTGTTGCCGGAGGATGGCGA
>NZ_ALNJ01000153.1:0-8735 GCF_000293135.1 Klebsiella sp. OBRC7
AACATAAAACACTATCAATAAGTTGGAGTCATTACCGGGTAATGGCTATCATATTCTGGGTGAGGAGCTGGAAAAACGCTACCTGTTGCTAAACTGCCTGCGCCGAGTGCTGGAAATCCCGGTCGCCAAAAATATTATTGCTCAATACAACAATGTGATGAGCGACTATCTGGAAAAGGTGGGCAATGTTTTCAGCGAAATTGAAAAACGTTTTAAAATTCAGTTTACCGACCGCCAGCTTCAGGAGCTTATTTATTTTATCTGCTTTGTCCTGCACCGTATTGATTCAGGAAAAAGTCTGGTCAATATCCCGAGCAGCTACGCTGACATTATTGGCAGCAGAGAATATACATTGATGCAGAGCGTTATCAGTAAAATCAATATCAGTAGCGAGAATGAACTGGTTTTCCTGACGGCACTGATCCAAAGTTCAAATATTCAAAGCATTGCCGATAAATATTTCCACCTTGATACGCTTCTGCTCGAAAGCGTGGTCGCGGTGGTCGATAACTTCGAAAAAATAAGCTGCGTCACCATCAAAGAAAAAAATGAGCTGATTGAAAAGATCTATCAACACTGGAAACCGGCCTATTACCGTATTCGCTACCATCTGACCAACACCAGCAGCGTTTACGATCTGGTGGTGAAAGAGTTCAGCCACCTGCACGAGATGGTTCGCCGGGCGGCGGTGCCGTTCGAAACGGTATTGCACTGTGAAATTCCCGATGAAGAGATGGCATTTTTGACGGTGCTTTTTGGCGGCTGGCTGACTCGCGAAGGGGTTATCCATCAGATTAAGCTGCAGAAAACGGCGGTGGTCGTGTGTGAGAATAGCGCTACGATTTCGACTTATCTGTTTCTGACGCTGCAGGTGCTATTCCCGGAACTGCACTTTACCGAGGTGATGTCGCGCCGCGAGTTTGAGCGCTATACCGGGCACTACGATGTGGTCTTCTCGACCACACACCTGAATACCAGCAAGATGGTGTTTGTGGTGAATCCGTCCATCAGCAGCATCCATAAGAGCGCATTCCGCAATCATGTTATCAGCGCGCTACAGGGCGTGGACCCGAACATTATTCAGATAGAGCAACTGCTGCTTATCTTCGAACGCTTCGGCAACATTATCGATCACAAAGGATTGCAGCGCGCGCTGGCCAGCTATATCTACGATGAAAAAAGCGCCGCGAGCGCGGTGGGCAACATTGAACCACAAGCGCCGTCGCTGACCGACTTGCTGCGGCGCGAACACGTTCAGTTTGTCACTTCGTGTCCCGGCGACTGGCAGCAGGCCATTACTCAGGCCGCTGCGTCACTGTTGGAAAGCGGCGTGATTGAACCCCGCTATCTGCAAATTATGCTGAATAAAATCGCTGACGAGCAGCCCTATATCATGCTGGCCGATGGCGTGATTATCGCCCACGCAGGCGTCGATGATGGCGCACTGGATACGGGGATGGCGTTATTACGCCTGCCTTCTAAGATTGATTTCGCGGGTTATATGCAGGCCGATATTATTATCGTCCTGGCAACTAATAATCCACAGAAACATCTCAAGGCGCTCGCGCAATTAAATGAATTTCTCGAATTTTATGATGGCGGTAATGTTATTCGCCGCGCCCAGGATGAATATGCATTGATAAAAGAATTCGTCCATCACCTGTAATAAGTCATTAAACGCCGTTGCAGCTAAAAACTGCAACGTTATTTCCCGGCAACCATTGTCGCGACATCGCTCGCCCCTATAACCGTATACAGGATAAATATTATGTTAGAAATTCAGAAAAAACACGTTGTCGAAATGGCCAGAACCGCTCAGCAATGGGGACTGTGTAAACATAAAGCGGGTAATTCCAGCGTACGAGATAAAGAGACGGGACTTATTCTGGTAACCCCCACGACCATCGACAAAATGCATTTAACGCCGCGCGATATCGTGGTAATGGACGTTGAAGCCAATGTGATTGAAAGCGAAGCGGGTTTGCGTCCGACCAGCGAATGTCTGATGCATATCGAGATTTATAAGGCGCGCCCGGATGTGTTTGCGATTTCCCACACCCATTCGCTGTATGCGACGTCGTTTGCCGTACTGAATAAACCGATCCCGGCGGTGGTGTACGAATGCGCGATCCTCAATCTGAAGGATGGCGTCATTCCGGTTGCGCCCTATGGCCGCCCCGGCACGCCTGCGTTGTCGAACAGCGTTATCGAACCTATCAAACGCGCTGATGCCATTCTGATGGAAAAGCATGGAGCTATCGGCGTAGACAAGGACCCGTATGAAGCGGTGCTGAAGTCTGCCTACCTTGAAGAGATGGCGCAGATTTACTACCACGCGCTGGTGATTAACGGCGGTAAGGAGCCTGAATCCTTCGCCCCGGAAGAGCTGCAACGCTGGGCCTATCCGTCGCAGATTAAATTTTCCCGCTAACTGAGCGCCCGCCCGTTCAGGGCGGAATATTCATGGAGAGAGCGCATGAAAAAATTTCTGAATCAGGCGGAGAACTTTATCCCGGAGATGCTGGAAGGTATCTATCTGGCGCATCCCGATAAATTCCGCTGTGTTAATGAGGATCTTCACTGTCTTGCCACGGCGCGGCCGGTGCCCGGCAAAGTGGGGATCGTCACCGGTGGCGGTTCCGGGCATCTGCCGCTATTCCTCGGCTACGTCGGTCAGGGCATGCTGGACGGCTGCGCCATTGGCGATGTGTTTCAGTCACCCTCGCCGGAGCAGATTCTCGCCGTCACGCAGGCGGTCGATAGCGGCGCGGGCGTGCTGTACCTGTACGGTAACTATAACGGCGATATTTTCAATTTTGATATGGCGGCGGAAATGGCCGACATGGAGAGTGATATCCGAACCGCGACGGTAGTGGCGGCTGATGATTCGGCAGGTGCGGTGCCGGACGGTACAGAAGCCACTACCCGTCGTGGGGTCGCGGGGATCTTCTTTGTCTACAAATGCGCCGGGGCATCCGCGGCCAGAATGGATGACCTTGAAACCGTCCAGCGCATTGCGCAGAAAGCAGGAGACCGCGTGCGCACGCTTGGCGTCGCGCTGTCGCCGTGTATCGTGCCGCGAATCGGTAAACCGGGTTTCCATATTGGCGACAACGAAATGGAGATTGGCATGGGGATTCACGGCGAAAGCGGTATTCGCCGGGGTCCGCAGCTCAGCGCCGAACAGATTGCCGAAGAGATGATGTCCTGGCTGCTGGCGGACTCACCTTGCCAGCAGGGCGATGAAGTTGCCGTGTTGATCAATGGGCTTGGCGCCACGCCGCTGGAAGAGTTGTACCTGATGTATCGCCATGTACATCAGATTCTGGCCGAGAGCCAGATGCGCGTTTTCCGCGTCTGGATTGGCGAATTTGCGACGGCAATGGAGATGACCGGTATGTCCATTAGCCTGATGCCGGTGGATGAAGAGCTGAAAACGCTGCTCAACGCCGGGGCCGATACCCCGATGTTCCGCCAGTTTCCGGCTTAAGGAGGGGGGATGACGCTAGATACGCAGAGTCTGCGACCGCTTTTTACCGAGTGGGCGCGCATCATGGAGGCCAACAAATCGGTCCTGACCGAGCTGGATAGCGTGGTTGGCGACGGGGATCTGGGGCTGACGATGAGCGACGGTTTCGCGGCGGCGGCGCGCTACGCGCAGCAGAGCGAAGAACGTGACCTGGGGCGATTCTTCTACATGGCGGGCAAGGCGATGGCCTCGGCGGTGCCGTCGACCATGGGGACGCTGATGGCTTCCGGGCTGATGCAGGCGGGTAAGGCGTTTAAAGGCCGGGAAACGCTGGGGCTAACGGAAGCCGGCGTGTTGTTCCAGGCCTGGTATGACGGCGTGCAGCAGCGCGGGAAAGCGCAGCCGGGCGAAAAAACCTTCCTCGATGGCATGGCCCCCGTGCTGGCGGCGCTGCTTGCCGGAGAGGAACCGCTGACCGCGGCGAGGAATGCGCTACTGCAAGCACAACAGGGCGTGCAGCAGACAACCACCATGGTGGCGAAGCACGGGCGTGCAGCTATTCATGGCGAGCGCTCGCGCACGTTTGTCGATCCTGGCGCCATGGTCGCGCAACTGTTGATCCAGGGCTATTTTAACTTCGTGCAGGCTATTTGCCCGAGCGACGGGCGGTAAGTAAGGAACGCAATTATGTTGAAAGAAGTGGTGAAAATCAGCAATCAGCACGGCATTCATGCCCGTCCGGCGGGGGTTTTGGCCAAAGCCTGCGCGCAGTATCAATCGCGGATCGAGATGATCTATGACGGCAAGGTTATCAAAGGGAAAAGCATCATGAGCATTCTGGGGGCAGGGATCAAAGGCCGAGGATCGCTTGAGATCATCTGTAGCGGTAGCGATGAGCAGGAGGCAATGGAAAAGTTGAAGGTGCTGTTCGCGGAAGGCTTTGGCTTCGATTAGCCCACGCATTATCAGGCGGAATAAAAAAGGGTTCATGCTTTCGCACGAACCCTTTGCCCGATGACGCTACGCTTATCGGGACGACAAATCTCGTTGGCCGGGTAAGGCGTAACCGACACCCGGCTTCAACGCATTACAGCGTGATGACGTCGAATTCAACTTCAGGGTTCACGTCCGCATCGTAATCCACACCGTCGAGAGCAAAACCGAACAGGTTCAGGAATTCCTGCTTGTATCCTGCATAGTCGGTTTCTTGCGTCAGGTTTTCGGTGGTGATCAGCGGCCACAGGTCACGGCACGCCTGCTGAATATCGTCACGCAGTTCCCAGTCATCCATACGGATACGCTGATTGTCATCAAGCGCCACTTTATCGCCGTACAGGCTGGTGGTCATCAGACGGTTGATCTGCTCGATACAACCTTCGTGAATCCCCTGTTCTTTCATCAGCTTGAAGACCATGGAGATGTACAGCGGCATCACCGGAATAGCAGAAGAGGCCTGGGTGATAACGGATTTCAGTACGGCAACGTTCGCGGAGCCGTGCAGCGGAGCCAGCTGGTTACGCAGTTCACCTGCCGCGCGGTCGAGGTCTTCTTTCGCTTTGCCCAGCGCGCCGTGCCAGTAGATTGGCCAGGTCAGGTCGGTACCGATGTAGGAGTAGGCCACGGTTTTCACGCCTTCGGCCAGCACGCCTGCTTCGCTCAGCGCGCCCATCCACAGTTCCCAGTCTTCGCCGCCCATGACGGTAACGGTGTTCTTAACTTCTTCTTCGGTGGCCGGCTCAATGCTGGCGGTGATGATCTGATCTTTGTTGGTATCAATCGCTTTAGAGGTATAAACCTCGCCGATTGGCTTCAGCGCAGAACGAACGATTTCACCGGTTTTCGGCATTTTACGCACTGGAGAGGCCAGTGAGTAAACCACTAAATCAATCTGACCCAGGTCTTCTTTGATCAGTTTGATGACTGCGTCGCGGCATTCATCGGAGAACGCGTCGCCGTTGATGCTTTTGGAATACAGACCTTCGCGTTTTGCGGCCTCATCGAAGGCGGCAGAGTTATACCAGCCCGCGGAACCCGGTTTGGTTTCCGTGCCCGGTTTTTCGAAAAATACGCCGATAGTGGCGGCACCGCTACCAAACGCGGCGGAAATTCTGGAAGCCAGGCCGTAACCGGTGGAAGCACCGATCACCAGCACGCGGGAAGGGCCGTTAGCGATTTTCCCGTTTTTCTTCACATATTCGATCTGTTTTTCCACGTTGACTTTACAGCCAGTCGGATGGGTCGTTGTACAGATGAATCCACGAATTTTTGGTTTGATTATCATAATGATGGCTAATTAAGTTTGTATTTTCGCTGTCAAGTGCGCAATGACACCGTCTGTTCTGGCTTGTTTAACATCAGGGTTAACAAGCCCCCCACATCTATTATGGCACGGGGCATTATACAGAAAAGCGGCTGCAATGATGAATTACGTCTGATTTTCGCTATAACGCAAAAGGGCCCATGTACGGACATGAACCCTTTTTAAACGGGCAGGTGGGTTAGCGGGTATGGGGGAATTCGGCCATAAATTGCAGAATCAGCGCCATCGATACCGCGCCGGGGTCGCAGTGGCCGATGGCCCGCTCGCCGAGGTTTTTCGCGCGCCCGAAGCGGGCCACCATCGTGGATGTCCCTTCCGCACCGGCCATCGCCGCCTGCGCGCAGTTTGCCAGCGCTTCGGATAATGGCAGGGTCGCGTCTGAGCGTGCGCGCGCTGCCGCTGCGGCGAGTGCATCCATCATTGTTTTATCGCCCGGCTCTGCGCCGCCGCGCTGGTGGATAGCCTGCATACCTGTCTCCAGCCATTCAGCCAGCGTCGCGGCATCCAGCTCGCGGCGTCCAGCCAGCCCTTTGCCGCCCGCGCGGAACAGGGTGCCGAAGATCGCGCCGGAAGCGCCGCCCATGCTGGTCATCAGCCGCGTGCCGCTTTGCAGCAGGCAGTCACCGATATCGGCGGGAGAAAATTCAGGCGCGGAAAGTAGCGTCTGCAAAGCGGTAAAGCCGCGCTTAATGCCAATACCGTGATCGCCATCGCCAATGACCTGGTCGAGTGCGGTCAGGCGCGGTTCGCTGGCGATCATGCCCTGGGCAACGTGCTGTAGACAGGCGGTGAATTGCGTGGTGTTCATCTTATTTTCTCCAGCCGAGGGTATTGATGGGATGGTCATACAGACGTTGCATTTCATCGTCCAGCCGCAGCAGGCTTAACGAAAATCCGGACATCTCCAGCGAGGTGCAAAAGTGGCCGACCTGCACGTCGTGAGTGTGAATGCCGCGTTCTGCCAGCGCCATGCCGACCTTACGGGTGATGACCATGAGCTCAGTGTTGCTCAGCGCACCCAGGTTATTGACGCTGACGCAGACGTTATCGCCGTGGCCAAACGGCAGGTCATCGCACAGGCGGGCGATCATCATCTCGACCAGCTCGTCGCTATGCGGCATGGGCATGCGGCATAGCCCCGGTTCACCATGAATACCAATTCCCAGCTCAATTTCGTTGTCTGCCAGCGTGAAGTTAAAGGCGTCGGACTGCGGTAGTGCGCAGCCGCTGAGCGCCACGCCGATGGTACGCGTATTGTGATTGGCCTTTTGCGCCAGAGCCTCCAGCGCGGGCAGAGTGTAGCGTTCAAACTGTGCCGCCGCACCGGCGAGTTTATACAAGAACGCCAGCCCACCGACGCCGCGGCGATCGGACATTTTCTCCGGCGGCGCAGAGGCAATATCATCCGTGGCGCGCACGGTGCGGCACTCAATGCCTTCTTCCGCCAGTATTTCGGCGGCGATATCAAAGTTCATGCCGTCGCCGGAGTAATTCCCATAGAGGAACAGAATGCCGTTGCCCTGATGAACGGCCCGGCTGGCTTCGATAATCTGATCGGGAGAAGGCGAGGTGAAAACTTCACCCAGCGCGCAGGCATCGATGCCACCTTCACCGACGAACCCGGCAAACGTCGGCTCATGGCCGCTGCCGCCGCCGCTGACGATAACGGTCTGGCCGGTTTGCGTCATCGTGCGATAAACCGCGCAGTACTCCGGGAGGGCGTGGATCCTTCCGCGCCCGGCGTACACCAGCCCTTCCATGATTTCGCTGCGGATATTATCGGTGTTGTTGAACAGCTTTTTGGGTTTCTGCATCGTCACTCCCTCTCGTAAGGTCCTGTTTCTTTAGTGACGATTTTACCTGCACAGCCCGTTTAGACCTGGCACCTTTGATACCAATTAATCTCCCAAACCTGGGGCATGACTGGGGCCATGCTATTCGGTCATTTTACGCTCGAGCACAATCTTCCAGAACGCATCCACCAACGGCTCATGCAGCCGTTTTTTCTGCACGCAGACCCCCAGTTCGAACGGGGTCTTCTCATCGCTGCGTTCTAAAATCATCACGCGGTTGCGCACCGGTTCCGGGCTGTTTTCCAGCACGATTTCGGGAATAAGCGCCACGCCGCAGCCCAGCGCCACCATTGAGACCATCGCCTCATGGCCGCCTACCGTCGCGTAAATAGATGGATTACTGATTTTGTGACGACGGAACCACAGCTCAATGCGGCGGCGTACCGGCCCCTGATCGGCCATGATAAACGGCACCGTCGACCAGTCGGGCTTATCAACCGAAACCTGATTGCGCACCGGGCAGGGCAGCGCCGGGGCGATCAGCACCACCGCCAGATTTTCCAGCATCGAAAAGGCGACCGCGCCGGGCAGCGTTTCCGGCTTACCGGCAATCGCCAGATCGGCCTCGCCGGTGACCACTTTGTCCATGGCGTCGGCGGCGTCGCCGGTGGTGAGCTTAATTTCCACCGAGGGATGTTCGGCGCGGAAGCGGTCGAGGATCGGCGGCAGATGACTGTACGCCGCGGTCACTGAACAGAAGATATGGAGTTCGCCGGAAAGGGACGGCCCCTGCTGATCGAGGGTATGGCGCAACTGCTGATATTGCAAAAGCGTCTGTTGGGCAAACACTCGCAGCTCTTCACCGGCTTCGGTCAGCGTGACCGTGCGGTTATCGCGCACAAACAGCGGCTGGCCGAGATCTTCTTCCAGCCGCTGAATCTGCCGGGAAAGCGTGGAGGGGCTGACGTGCATCGCCCGCGCGCTGCGGCCAAAGTGGCGGCTTTCCGCCAGATGCAGGAAGGTTTTCAGATCGCGTAAATCCACCGATTTCACCTCACGGATTTATATTGCAGAAATTGCAACGTAATGTTGTGAATATATCAATTTCCGCAATGAATTTCCTGTTGTAATGTGGGTACATTCTCGCAAAAGC
>NZ_ALNJ01000154.1:0-121127 GCF_000293135.1 Klebsiella sp. OBRC7
TATGTGAAACAGCATGTTTTACCTTTTCGCTCATTTCTAACGATCATTATGAAAAGACATCAACAGGTGCATTTCATTTTTGAAGAGATAGCGTTATTTATAATGAAAGGGCACTTTAAATATCATCATTTCATCTGGCTGCTTTTTTTCGTGATCAATTCCACAGTTAGCTAATTAAAAGGCTGTTCATTAACAATTTAATCACATTGGCGCTTGACGAAAGATTCATCGCTTTTATATTGACCGTATTAAATAAGAAACAGAGTTTCATATATGAAACAGAGCCCGGAGGAATGCGATGAGCTGGATTGGCGTGTGTGACGCGGAGCAAGTACAGGAAGATTTCCCCTACAGCGGCAGTATCGACGGTAAAGAAATCGGTATCTATCTGATTGATGGCGAATATTACGCGCTGGAAGACGTTTGTCCCCACGCTTATGCGCTGCTGAGCCAGGGCTTTGTTGAAGATGGCAAGGTGGAGTGCCCGCTGCATGAAGCGGTATTCGACGTCAAAACCGGCCAGTGTCTGCACGGCCCCGGCGGCCGCAGCCTGCATCGTTACCCGGTGCGGGTATACGACAAGCAGATCCAGATTTCTTTTATCGAGGAGAACGTGGCATGAGCGAGTCCCTGGACTTTAACCCGGCGTTGCCGGAAAGCCGTCAGTTCACGCCGCCGGCGGAAGGCGGAAACGGTAACATTCACAAGCCCGGCGACTACCCCAATCTGATCTGGCAAACCCGCAGCCGGGTGCCGGAAAGCTGGGAACTACAGCTTATCGCCACCCTGGAAACGCTCTTTGAGCAGGGCGCGGAAACCCTCGGCGAGCTGGTGAGCGGCCTGAACGGCGTCAGAATGTACGACCAGCAGGGCGAACCGTGGAGCGAAAGCAGCTTCCAGGCATTTCTGCAGGTAAACGGATACTGAGGACACAGCGATGACGACAACGGTACAAAACTATCTTGATAAAGGGTTACGCGGCCTGTGGTATCCGGTGCTGGCGAGCTGGGAAGTACAGTCGGCTCCAGTGGGCATTACCCGCCTCGGCGAACAGATCGTGGTCTGGCGCAATAAAGACGGCCAGGTGCAGGCGCTGGAAGACCGCTGCCCGCACCGCGGCGCGCGCCTGTCGATGGGCTGGAACCTGGGCGATCGCATCGCCTGCTGGTATCACGGCGTGGAAGTGGCCGGCAACGGCGAAGTGAAAGACGTCCCGGCGGTTGACCGCTGTCCGCTGGTGGGTCAACAGTGCGTCCGCAGCTACAGCGTTCAGGAAGCGCACGGCGCTATTTTTCTGTGGTTTGGCGTCACCGCCGACCAGCAGCCTGATGAGCTGAACTTTCCGCAAGAGCTGGCCGATAGAGACAAATATAGCAACTTCCTGTGTACCGCGGCGTGGAAATGCAACTACCAGTACGCCCTGGAAAACGTGATGGACCCGATGCACGGCACCTATCTCCACTCCTCCTCGCACTCGATGGCGGAAGGCGATCGCAAAGCCGACATGGTGCTGCAGCCCACGAAAACCGGGTTTATTTTTGAGAAGAAAGGGCAGGTTGGCGTTAACTTCGACTGGGTTGAACTGGGCAACAGCGGGGCCTACTGGATGCGCCTCTCTATTCCGTACAAAAAGCGCTTTGGACCGGGCGGTCACTTCTGGATTGTCGGCATGGTAGTGCCGGAAGATAACGACAACTGCCGCGTCTTCTTCTGGCGCATCCGCGGCGTACAGGGCTGGCAGCGCGATCTGTGGCGTTTTATGTATCGCAACCGCCTGGAAAAATTGCACTGGGAAGTGCTCGAACAGGATCGCGTGGTGCTGGAAAGCCTGGCGCCGAATGCCCGCGATCGTGAATATCTTTATCAGCACGACGTCGGCCTTTCCCGTCTGCGCCGCATGATGCAGAAAGCGGCAAAAGAGCAGCTGGCGGCCCTGGAAGAGCAGCAGGGAGCCGCCTGATGAACGGCCTGCTTAACGGGAAACGTATCGTCGTCACCGGCGCGGCGCGCGGCCTGGGCTACCACTTCGCCGAAGCCTGCGCCGGACAGGGCGCGGCGGTGGTGATGTGCGACATTCTGCGAGGTGAGCTGGCGGAAAGCGCCTATCGTCTGCAGGAAAAGGGCTACCGCATCGAATCCCACGCGATCGATCTCGCCGATAGCGAATCGATCGGCCGGGTATTCAGTGCTATCGGCGAGCGGGGAGCGATCGACGGGTTAGTGAATAATGCGGCAATGGCCACCGGCGTCGGCGGTAAAAACATGCTCGATTACGATCCGGATCTGTGGGATCGGGTGATGACGGTTAACGTTAAAGGTACCTGGCTGGTGACCCGCGCGGCGGTACCGCTGCTGCGCGAAGGGGCGGGGATCGTCAATGTCGCCTCGGATACTGCCCTGTGGGGGGCGCCGCGGCTGATGGCCTACGTTGCCAGTAAAGGCGCGGTGATCGCGATGACCCGCTCAATGGCCCGCGAGCTGGGGGAAAAGCGCATCCGCATAAACGCCATCGCGCCGGGGCTGACCCGCGTTGAGGCGACGGAATACGTGCCTGCGGAGCGCCATCAACTGTATGAAAACGGTCGCGCGCTCAGCGGCGCGCAGCAGCCGGAAGACGTCACCGGCAGCGTGGTCTGGCTGCTCAGCGATCTATCGCGGTTTATCACCGGCCAGCTGATCCCGGTCAACGGCGGTTTTGTTTTTAACTAATAAGTGAGGCGGTATGGCGAACGATCAGGAAGTGAAGTACCTGGTGCCGGGGCTTGAGCGCGGGCTGCAGCTGCTGCTGGCTTTTGGCGAACAGCATCGCGATCTGACCTTCGCCGAGCTGCACCGGCTGGTGGATATGCCGAAAGCGACCGCCTATCGCGTAGTGCAAACGCTGGAGTATATGGGCTTTCTCGAGCGCAACGCGCGCACCAACACCTTTTCGCTGGGGATGAACGTGCTGCGGCTGGGCTTTGAATATATCGCCTCGCTGGATATCGCCCAGGTGGGTCAGCCGGTTATCGAGCAGCTGCGCGATGTCAGCCAGTGCAGCAGTCATCTGGCGATCCGCGATGGCCGGGACATTATCTACATCGCTCGCGTCAGCGCGGCCGGTTCGCGGATCAACCAGGTCAGCGTCGGCACCCGGCTGCCGGTGCACTGCACCTCGCTGGGCCGCATGCTGCTGACCGATGTTTCACGCAGCGAGTTTGAACAGCTGTTCCCGAACGAGCGGCTGCCGGGCAACACGCCGGGCCAACTGCACGATCGCGAAGCGCTGTGGCAGATGGTGCAGCAGGATAAAGCCCGCGGCTATGTGATTGGCGAGTCGTTCTTCCGCCACGGCATCTCGTCGATTGTCTACCCGGTGTATGACCGCAGCGGCCGGGTGGCGGGGGTGGTCAGCATCCTGGTGCCCTCCGATGAGATCCCGCAAAGCGATCGCGAGCGGCTGCAGAACGACGTCAGCCTGGCGGCGGACAAAATTTCCGGTTTCCTGGGGTATTTGTCTCAGGCAAGTTAAATCAAACACTTAACGGCAGGCGCTTGAGTGCGTCGGGCATGTTTTACGCCCAAATTCGGGCGACTGAACGGTAAAGAGGCGACGAAAAATGAGTATTACCGGAATTGAAAAGCTGGAATTTGGCGTAGATGACCTGAACCATAGCGCCAAATTTATGCACGATTTTGGCCTGGCTGGCGACGCCAGCGGCCGCGTGTTTACCACCCTCAGCGGCGCGCGCGTCGAGCTTAACCCGATCGGCAGCCCCGACCTGCCCCCAGCGTTTGAAGCCGGCAATACGCTGCGCCGTATGACCTGGGGCGTAGCGGACCAGGCAGCGCTGGAGGCGCTACGTCCAAAGCTGGAACGTCAGCCCGGCTTCCGCAGGGTTGACGGCGCGCTGGAGTGCCTCGACCCGAACGGCATGACGCTGCGGGTGCAGGTCAGTCAGCAAACGGCGGTAGAGCTTAACGTCGAGCCGATCAACCAGTGGGGCGATGTTCGCCGTATCGACACGCCGAGCCCGGTTTACGACCGCGCGCAGCCGATCAACGTTGGCCACGTGGTGTTCTTTGTTGAAGAACTGGCGGCAGTCGAAAGCTTCTATCGCGAGGTGCTCGGCTTCCAGGTGTCAGACCGCTACATCAACCGCGCGGTATTCCTGCGCTGCGGCGCGCGCGGCGGCCATCACAATCTCTTCCTGCTGCAGTTGCCGAACCGCAAACGTGGTCTGAACCACGTGGCCTTCACCGTACGTGACATCCACGAGGTGATCGGCGGCGGCATTGCGATGAACAAAAACGCCTGGAGTACCTTTATCGGCCCCGGCCGCCACCCGGTCTCTTCGGCCTACTTCTGGTACGTCAACAGCCCCACTGGCGGCGCCTTCGAGTACTACACCAACGATGATTATCTGACGGAAAACTGGCAACCGCGCGAGCTTGAGCACTCGTTGGTCTCCTTTACCGAATGGGCGGTGGAGGGCGGTATCGACCACGATACTCGCCGCCAGCAGAAAAAAGCGGAGGCGGTATGACGGCGCGGATTGTGATTGTCGGCGGCGGCCAGGCGGGCGGCTGGGCGGCGAAAACGCTGCGCGACGAGGGATTCGACGGTGAGATCTGCGTGGTGGCGGAAGAGGAATGGGATTTCTACGAGCGGCCTCCGCTTTCCAAAGCCGCATTGCTGGATACCGATGCGCAGCTACCGCGCTTGTTTTCGCACGAAACGCAGCAGGCGCTGAATCTGACCTGGTATCGTCCGCTGCGTGCAGAGCAGATTGACCGGGTCGCTAAAACGGTGATTTTAAGCAACGGCGAACAAATTAGTTACAACATTCTATTGGTCGCCACCGGCGGGCGAGCGCGTCTGCCGGGCGAGGCTTGGGCGGCGCACCCTCAGGTTTATACTCTGCGTCACTGGCAGGATGCGCAGCGTCTGAAAAGTCGTCTGGCGGAAAGTCAAAAACTGGCCATTGTCGGTGGCGGCTGGATTGGCCTTGAGATTGCCGCCTCGGCGCGGAAAAACGGCGTGGCGGTTACGCTGTTCGAGCAGCAGCCTGCGCTGTGCATGCGTTCGGTGAGCGGCGAGGTGTCGCAACGCTTAGCGGCAATTCATCGCGCGCAGGGTGTGGATATCCGTACCGGCTGCGGCGCGCTGGAGCTGGAAGATAATAACGGCCTGCCGGTCATTCACTGTGACGGTAAGCGCGAAATTTATGATGCGGTGGTGGTGGGGATTGGGGTCGATCTTAATCTCGAACTGGCGCGCGACGCGGGGCTGAGAACCGAGCGCGGGATCGTTGTGGATACCCAGGGGCGAACGTCGGATCCGTTCATCTTTGCTGCCGGGGATGTGGCGCAGCATCATCACTACGGCCTGTGCATCCAGTCCTGGGCCTTCGCCCAGAATCAGGCGGTGGCGACGGCAAAAGCGATGCTCAATCCCGATGCGCCAGGCTACGACGACGCGCCGTGGCTGTGGTCGGATCAATATCAGCACAATATCCAGATCCTCGGTATTCCGCAGCCGGGCAGCAGAACGATAGCGCGTGAACATTCGCTGTACTTCTCGCTGGACGAAAACGGGCGGCTGACGCAGCTGGTGGCGTTCAACGATGCGCGTACCGTCAAGCTGGCGAAGCGCTGGATGGCGGCGGGGCGAGATTTATCCGCTGTACCGCTCGCCGACCCGGCTTTTTCACTGATGTCATTGCGATAGCTAACCCGCACCCTTAAGGGGGAGAAATGACCACATTAGAGACTAACGCCGCGCCTGCTGAGGCGAGCGGCGAGGGCACCCGCACGCCTGAAAAAGCGGTTCGCTGGGCCATTCCGCTGTCGCTGCTGGCCTGCGTACTGCTGGCGTTCTTCGACAAGATCAGCATCGCCGCGCTGTTTTCCGATAGCCACTTCCAGCAGGCGATGGGCATCGATTTCGACACCACGCGTCTGGGCATCCTGATGAGCGCTTTCCTGCTGAGCTACGGATTTTCCTCGGTGCTGTTAAGCGGTCTGGGCGACCGTATCGCGCCGCTGCGTCTGCTTACCGGGATGATGGCGGTGTGGTGCATTTTAATGCTGGTGATGGGCTTCACCCACAACTACACGCTGATGGTGACGCTGCGAATTTTGCTGGGAATCGCCGAGGGGCCGCTGTTCCCGCTGGCGTTCGCTATCGTCCGCCATACCTTTCCGCAGCACCTGCAGGCGCGGGCCACCATGCTCTGGCTGCTTGGGACGCCGGTGGGCGCGGCGATTGGCTTTCCGCTATCGATTTGGCTGCTCAACACCTTCGGCTGGCAGAGCACCTTCTTTGTGATGGCGATGCTGACGGTGCCGGTACTGATTTTTGTGCGCATCGGGCTGCGCGGCGTCAGGCTGGAGGCGAAAGCCAGCGGCGGGCAAACGTCGCAGGAGGCGCGCCGCAGCGCCCGCCGCGAACTGTTTGTCAGCCCGCACTTCTGGATGATTTGCATCTTCAATATCGCCTTTCTCGCCTATTTGTGGGGCATCAACGGCTGGCTGCCTGGCTACCTGATTAAGGGCAAAGGTATCCATCTTGAACACGCCGGCTGGCTGTCGTCGATGCCGTTTATCGCCATGCTGCTCGGCGAAATCATCGGCGCCTGGCTGTCTGACCGCGTCGATAAGCGCGCCGCCGCCTGCTTTATTTCCCTGGCAGGTGCAGGTATTGGCCTGGCGGCGGTGATGCATTTCACCACGCCGCTGCCGGTGATCGCGGCGATGAGCTTTAGCACCTTTATGTGGGGGACCGGCGCGCCGAATATCTTCGCGCTGCTGGCCAAGGCGACCCATCCGCGAGTCAGCGCCACCGCGGGCGGAATTTTCAACGGGCTGGGAAACTTTGCCGGGGCGCTATCGCCGGCGGTGATGGGCGCGCTTATCGCCTTCACCCACAGCATGGATTCCGGGCTGATTTTTCTGGCGGTGATGGCGGCGGTGGGCTGCGTCCTGTTACTGCCGCTGCTAAGACGTTACTGAGGATAAAACGATGACTGATTCAACCGTAACCGCAAAACCGAGTCTGAAACCTGAACATCTGACGATGGAAGAGTGGGTCGAGTCGCGTATCGCGCGCTTTGAAGGCCGTAAATACGACTGGAATGCGCTGAAGTTCCAGGCGGATTTCGACCCGAAGTATCGCCGCGCGCAGATGCGCTATATCGGCACCGGCGCGACCGGCGTCGCCAGCGATAGTAATACCGTTCAGGCGGAACACTTCACCTTCTCCACCATGGTACTGCCGTCCAAATGCGAAGGCCCGCTGCACCTGCACGATGATGTGGAAGAGGTGTTCTTCATGCTCAAAGGGCAGATCACCCTGATGATCCAGGATGGCGACAGCTATACCGAGACCGTCCTGCGCGAACGCGATCTGATTTCCGTTCCGGCCGGAATCTATCGCGGGCTGTTCAACCACGGCGAGGAAGAGGCGCTGATGTGCGTGATGCTCGGTACGCCAAAACCGCATATTCCGACCTACCCGGAAGATCATCCGCTGTCGAAAGTGAAGCGTAGCTAAGGAGCGATGATGACGGGTTTTCGTGAACAAGGAAGCGGTACGCCGCTGACGCTGCTGCACGGCATCAGTTCCGGCGCGGCCTCCTGGCATAAACAGATGGCGCTTCCCGGCTACCGCGTGCTGGCCTGGGATATGCCCGGTTATGGCGAAAGCCCGATGCTTGCGACGGCGCGGGCGGATGCCGGCGACTACGCCGATGCGCTGGCGCGGATGCTCGACCGGGCCGGGGTGCAGAAAACCGTACTGGTCGGCCATTCGCTGGGCGCGTTGGTCGCCGCCGCTTTTGCCGCCAGGTATCCGCAGCGCGTGCGGTATCTGGTGCTGGCCGACGTTGCTCAGGGCTACGGCCAGGCGACAGACGCGCAGCGGGAAAAAGTCTGGCAAGGGCGTCAGCAGCAGATGGCGCTGGGCGGTGAGGCGATGGCCCTGGGACGGGCGGCGAAGCTGCTGCGCGCTGGCGCGCGCGAAGCCGATGTGGCGACGGTTGCGGCAGGCATGCGCAGGCTGCGCAGTGAAGGCTATCTCGCCGCCGCCTGGATGCTGGCGCACGACGACATCCACCGCTGGCTTGCCGATTATCGCGGCCGCTTCGCCGTCTGGTGCGGCGAGCAGGATGCCATCACCCAGCCCGAGCTGGTGCAGGGGGTGGCTCTACGCTACGGCATGCCATACACCGCTATCCCGCAGGCCGGGCACGCCAGCTATCTCGATAACGCGACGTTTTTTAATCAACAGCTTTTACGCATAGGGGAAGAGGTGCGCGATGAATGCACAAATTGAAGGACGCGTCGCGGTGGTCACCGGCGGCTCGTCAGGGATTGGTTTCGAAACGCTGCGCCTGCTGCTGGGCGAAGGGGCGAAAGTCGCCTTTTGCGGCCGCAACCCGGACCGGCTGGCCAGCGCCCACGCGGCGCTGCTAAACGAATATCCCGCTGGGGACGTGTTTTCCTGGCGCTGCGACGTCCTGAATGAACAAGAGGTTCAGGCCTTTGCAAATGCAGTAGAAGCCCATTTTGGCGGCGCCGACATGTTGATAAACAACGCCGGCCAGGGCTATGTCGCCCATTTCGCCGATACGCCGCGCGAGGCCTGGCTGCACGAAGCCGAACTGAAGCTGTTCGGGGTGATTAATCCGGTCAGGGCGTTCCAGCCGCAGCTTGAGCGGTCGGATATCGCCTCAATTACCTGCGTGAACTCGCTGCTGGCGCTGCAGCCGGAAGAGCACATGATCGCCACCTCAGCCGCCCGCGCCGCGCTGCTGAATATGACGCTGACCCTGTCGAAGGATCTGATCGGCAAAGGGATTCGCGTCAATTCCATTCTGCTGGGCATGGTCGAATCCGGACAGTGGCAGCGCCGTTTTGCAAACCGCAGCGATAAGAGCCAGAGCTGGCCAGAGTGGACCGCCGACATCGCTCGCAAGCGCGGGATCCCGATGGCGCGGCTCGGAAAACCGCAGGAGCCGGCGCAGGCGCTGCTGTTTCTCGCTTCTCCGCTGGCTTCGTTTACCACCGGCGCGGCGCTGGATGTGTCCGGCGGCTTTTGCCGTCACCTGTAAGGAAAGATGATGAAAAAGGTGATGTTAATCGGCTACGGCGCGATGGCGCAGGCGGTCATTGAACGGCTGCCGCCGCAGGTGGCGTTAGGCTGGATCGTGGCCCGCGAGCCGCACCATGCGGCGATCCGCCAGCAGTTTGCCGGGGCGGTTGCGCCGTTGAGCGATCCGCTGCAGTGCGACCAGACGCCGGATCTGGTGCTTGAATGCGCCAGCCAGCAGGCGGTGGCGCAGTACGGCGAGGCAGTGCTGGCCCGCGGCTGGCATCTGGCGGTGATCTCCACAGGCGCGCTGGCGGATAGCCAACTGGAACAGCGCCTACGCCAGGCGGGCGGCAGGCTAACGCTGCTGGCGGGCGCGATAGCCGGTATTGATGGCCTGGCGGCGGCGAAAGAGGGCGGACTTGAGCGCGTGACCTATCAGTCGCGTAAAAGCCCGGCCAGCTGGCGCGGCAGCTATGCCGAGCAGCTGATCGATCTTAACGCGGTACATGAAACGCGGATTTTCTTTGAGGGTAGCGCCCGCGAAGCGGCGCGGCTGTTTCCGGCGAACGCCAACGTGGCGGCAACCGTGGCGCTGGGCGGCATTGGTCTTGATGCCACCCGGGTGCAGCTGATGGTGGATCCGACGACGCAACGCAATACCCATACGCTGCACGCCGAAGGGCTATTCGGCGAGTTTCACCTTGAACTGAGCGGCCTGCCGCTCGCCAGCAATCCCAAAACGTCGACCCTGGCGGCACTGAGCGCGGTACGCGCCTGCTGCGAACTGACATAACGCAGAGAGGCTGAGATGGACGAGTTAGACATTTTTATCGGCGGCCAGTGGCGGCGCGGCGGCGGCAACCTGATGCACAGCCGCTTTCCGGCGGATGGATCGCTTAACGCTTCGCTATATGCGGCCGGCCTGGACGATCTGCAGGAGGCGATCGACTGCGCCGATCGCGCATGGCGGGAGCCGACGTGGCGGGCCACGCTGCCGCATCAGCGGGCAAAGATCCTGCATAAGGTCGCCGATCTGATTGAAGCGCAGAGCGACGAGTTAACCCGCAAGCAGAGCCGCGACAACGGTAAACCGCTGGCGGAAGCGCGGGGTCTGGTGATGAGCGCGGCGGGCACCGCGCGCTATTTTGCCGCCGCCTGCGAACTGCTGGAGGGCGAGCTGCCGACACCGCGCCAGGCGGATCTGCTGACCCTGAGCCGCTATGAACCGTTGGGCGTGGTGGCGGCGATTACGCCGTGGAACTCGCCTATCGCCAGCGAAATGCAAAAAGTTGCGCCGGCCATCGCCGCGGGGAACGCAGTGATCCTCAAGCCGGCGGAAGCGACGCCGCTGATGGCGCTGGAGCTGGCGCGCATCTTTGAGCAGGCCGGGCTGCCCGCCGGGCTGCTGAGCGTGCTGCCGGGCAAAGGTTCGGTGATTGGCGATGCGCTGGCTCGTCATCCTAAGGTGCGCAAAATTTCCTTTACCGGCGGCACCGCTACCGGACGGCATCTGGCGCACGTGGCGGCGGAAAAACTGATCCCGGCGTCGCTGGAGCTGGGCGGCAAATCGCCGACCATCGTGCTGGAGGATGCCGATATTGAACAGGCGGCGCGGGGTATCTGCTACGGCATATTCAGCTCAGGCGGCCAGGCCTGCATCGCCGGATCGCGTCTGTTCATTCATGAAAAAGTCTATCCGCAATTAATGGCCCGGCTGCTGGAATTAACCCGCGGGCTCCGGGTGGGCCATCCGTTTAGCGCCGACACCCACGTCGGACCGCTGATTAACGATAAGCATCGCCAGAGCGTGCTGGCGTATGTCGAACTGGCGAAGCGCGAAGGCGGTAGCGTGCTGTGCGGGGGCGAGATCCCGGCGGATCCGGCGCTGGCGGCGGGCAGCTACTTCCAGCCGACGATCGTCGAGGGACTAAACAACCAGGCTCGCGTCTGTCAGGAAGAGATCTTCGGGCCGGTGCTGGTGGCGCTGCGCTTTAGCGATGAAGCGGCGCTGATCCGCGAGGCCAATGACTCCGTCTTCGGGCTGGCGGCGGGGATCTGGACGCGCGATGCCGGCCGCGCTCTGCGTCTGAGCGAACAGCTGGAGGCCGGTACGGTATGGATCAACACCTATAAGGTTTTCTCTATTTCCACCCCGTTTGGGGGCTTTAAAGAGAGCGGCCTGGGCCGCGAAAAAGGCATCCAGGGTCTGAAAGCCTGGATGCAGCAGAAGAGTATTTATCTGGCGACGGGTAATAGCGTCAACCACTGGTGCGATTGAGAGAAGGGTGAGCAATGAGCGAAATGATAACCGTCGGCGACGCCATCGCCAGAACGCTGGAGCAGTATCATGTTGAAGCCATGTATGGCGTCATCTCTATTCACAATCTGCCGATCGCCGATGCCGTCGGCCAGCGGGAAAAAATCCGCTTCGTCCCGGCGCGCGGGGAGGCGGGATCGGTGACCATGGCTGACGCCCACGGGCGTTTTTCCGGGCTCGGCGTGGCGTTGACCAGCACCGGGGCCGGGGCGGGCAACGCCGTCGGCGCGCTGGTTGAAGCGATGAACGCCGGCACGCCGCTGCTGCATCTCACCGGCCAGGTTGAAAAAGCCTGGCTGGATGCCGATACCGGGTTTATTCACGAAACTCGCGATCAGCTGACCTTCCTGAAGGCCAGCTCAAAGCGCGCTTATCGCATCAGTAGCGCCAATCAGGCGGTTGCTCTCCTGCATAAAGCGATTCAGGAGGCGCAGACGCCGCCGTGTGGCCCGGTCTCGGTTGAAATTCCGATTGATATTCAGAGCGCCAAAATCCCGCTTTCGCTGCTGACCGCGCCGTTGAAACGCGCTCCGGCTGTGGCGCCGGAGTCGTCGCTGGTTGATACGCTGTGGGCGCAGCTTAAGCAGGCGAAGCGGCCGCTGCTGTGGCTCGGCGGCGGCGCCTTAGAGAGCAGCGAGGCGGTGAAGGCGCTGGCGGATGCCGGGATGACGGTGATTTCCAGTACCCACGGCCGCGGTATTCTGCCGGATGGCCACCGCGCCAGCCTGCGCGCATTTCACAATTCGCCGTCGGTTGAAGCGTTGATTTCACACTGTGATTTCACACTTGTCGCCGGTTCACGGTTACGCAGCAACGAGACGCGTTCGTGGACGCTGGAGCTGCCCACGCCGCGGGTACAGATTGATATCGACCCGGCGGCGGCCAGCCGTAACTACCTGATGGACAATACGCTGGTGGCGGACTGCCGCGCGTTATTAGGCGCGCTGGCGGAACGAGCTCAGGGGCGCATATGGGGCGACGCGCGCTGGGATAGCCAGATAAAAGAAGCGGTGGCGATCGCGGAGCAGGGGCTGCGCGAGCAGTGCGGCGATTACGCCAGATTAAGCGACGCTATCGCGCAGGCGCTGCCGGAGAGCGGCATCCTGGTCCGCGATATTACCGTATCCGGTAGCCTGTGGGGTAGCCGCCTGTTTCGCGCCAACGGTCCGCTGATGAATATTCACTCGCTGGCCGGGGCTATCGGTATGGGGCTGCCGATGGCTATTGGTACCGCTATTGCCAATCCGCGGCGTAAGGTGGTGGGGCTGGTCGGCGACGGCGGCCTGAGCCTGAACCTCGGTGAACTGGCGACGCTGGCTCAGGAAAAGGCTAACGTGACGCTGCTGATTATGAACGATGGCGGCTACGGCGTGATGCGCGGTATCCAGGATAAGTATTTTGGCGGCCGCCAGTATTATAACGAGCTGCATACGCCAGACTTTACGCTGCTGGCACAGGCCATCGGTCTGCAGGCGTGGAGCGTCGATCGGGCGGAGGATTTTCAGGCGGTGATGACCGAAGCGCTGGCAATGCCGGGGCCGTCGGTGGTGGAAGTGAAAATGGGCGAGATAGGCGCGCTTCGCTTTGCCGGCCCGCCGCAGAAGACGCTGTACTAATCGGACGGCGAGCCCGCAGGACGCCTCCGGGGAAAACGCCCGGCTTGAGGGCCCAACCCCTCTCCTTACCGGGAGAGGGGGACTCCGCAAGGCGTTCCTCTTTACTATAAATAGTGAGAGTCCGCCGGGGGTTACTTAATCCCGTCGGCCTTCATGCGATCGCGGATATGCTGAGCGCGTTCTTCCGATGCCGGGTGGTCATCAAACATGGAGCTTTGGCGTCCGGCTTCCAGCTTCGCCAGTTTCTCGAAGCTGGTGGCAAGTCCTGCCGGATTAATGCCGCGCTTGCGCAGCAGATCGTACGAGTAGTCGTCCGCTTCCGATTCCTGACGCTGGGAGAACTGCGAGTTCACCAGCTTCTCGCCCAGATCGCCCAGCTGCGACTGCGACAGGCTGCCGACGATGCCGCCCGCGGAGGCCGCCGCCGCGCGTACCGCGTTGGTGCCCAGCGCTACCTGCATCCCTTTCTTCACGTGGCCCAGCGCGACGTGACCCATTTCGTGGCCGATAACCGCTTCGACTTCATTATCATTCATCAAATCCATCAGTCCGCTGTAAACGCGGATGCAGCCGTTAGCCATGGCGAAGGCGTTAACGTCTTTAGTTTGATACACCTTGTAGTTCACCGGCTGGCCGTTGATGTTGTCCCCCAGCGCGGCGGCGATTTTACTCAGGCGTTTGCTGTATTCACTGCTGGCAGGCGCGATAGTCGCTTTCGCATCCATCTCCTGACAGGCTTTGTCGCTTAAAGTTTTCACCTGCTCGTCGCTGAGCGAATAAGCCTGGAAAGCCTCCGCGCCGGAGCTAAGCAGGCCGTTGGAATCCATGTTCTGGCATCCGGTAAGCGTGGCTGCGATCCCAAGGGCAAGAAGAGCTGAGCGAATTTTCATTTTTTTATCTTCCACAATCTTATGGTTATTTATCCGAAAAAACGGCAATGGCTGCCTGCCGTATCCTGTGCAAATTATAAATACTATATGAGAATGCGGGCGAGAGGATTACGCCGTAGCACAACGTGTTCCAGAGATTTCTTAAACGGCAAAAGGATGCTCCATGTACATGCTTTGCCGCTTAGGTTACATTGTTCACACTTTTTTCCGGCGTAGCCCAAAACGCGCTGTCGTCAAGTCGTTGCGGGCATGGCCTTCATTATCCGATCTGGAGTCAAAATGTCCTCACGTAAAGAGCTTGCTAACGCTATTCGTGCGCTGAGCATGGACGCAGTACAGAAAGCCAAATCCGGTCACCCGGGTGCCCCGATGGGTATGGCTGACATTGCCGAAGTCCTGTGGCGTGATTTCCTGAATCATAACCCGCAGAACCCCTCCTGGGCCGACCGCGACCGTTTTGTCCTGTCCAACGGCCACGGTTCCATGCTGATTTACAGCCTGCTGCACCTCACCGGTTATGATCTGCCGATTGAAGAGCTGAAGAACTTCCGTCAGCTGCACTCTAAAACGCCGGGTCACCCGGAAGTCGGCTACACCGCGGGCGTGGAAACCACCACCGGTCCGCTGGGGCAGGGTATTGCGAATGCGGTTGGTATGGCCATCGCGGAGAAAACTCTGGCGGCGCAGTTCAACCGCCCGGGCCACGACATTGTTGACCACTTCACCTACGCGTTCATGGGCGACGGCTGCATGATGGAAGGTATCTCTCACGAGGTATGCTCCCTGGCTGGTACCCTGAAACTGGGCAAGCTGGTGGCGTTCTATGACGACAACGGCATCTCTATCGACGGTCACGTGGAAGGCTGGTTCACCGATGACACCGCGAAGCGTTTTGAAGCCTACGGCTGGCACGTGGTGCGCGGCGTTGACGGTCACGATGCTGACTCGATTAAACGCGCGGTAGAAGAAGCGCGTGCGGTCACCGACAAACCGTCCCTGCTGATGTGCAAAACCATCATCGGTTTCGGTTCGCCGAACAAAGCCGGTACCCACGACTCCCACGGCGCGCCGCTGGGCGACGCGGAAATCGCGCTGACCCGCGAAGCGCTCGGCTGGAAACACCCGGCGTTTGAAATCCCGTCTGAAATCTATGCCCAGTGGGATGCCAAAGAAGCTGGCCAGGCGAAGGAGTCCGCGTGGAACGAGAAATTCGCCGCCTACGCCAAAGCCTTCCCGCAGGAAGCTGCCGAGTTTACCCGCCGTATGAAAGGCGAAATGCCGGCTGATTTCGACGCGAAAGCGAACGAATTCATCGCGAAGCTGCAGGCTAACCCGGCGAAAATCGCCAGCCGTAAAGCGTCCCAGAACGCCATCGAAGCCTTCGGCCCGCTGCTGCCTGAGTTCCTCGGCGGCTCCGCTGACCTGGCGCCAAGTAACCTGACCCTGTGGTCCGGCTCTAAAGCGATCAACGAAGACACTGCCGGTAACTACATCCACTACGGCGTGCGCGAATTCGGTATGACCGCGATTGCCAACGGTATCGCCCTGCACGGCGGTTTCCTGCCGTACACCTCCACCTTCCTGATGTTCGTCGAGTACGCACGTAACGCAGTACGTATGGCCGCGCTGATGAAACAGCGTCAGGTGATGGTCTACACCCACGACTCCATCGGTCTGGGCGAAGACGGCCCGACGCACCAGCCGGTTGAGCAGGTGGCTTCCCTGCGCGTCACGCCGAACATGTCCACATGGCGTCCGTGCGACCAGGTGGAATCCGCCATTGCGTGGAAATACGGCGTAGAGCGTCAGGACGGCCCGACCGCGCTGATCCTCTCCCGTCAGAACCTGGCGCAGCAGGAGCGTACCGAAGAGCAGCTGGCGAACGTCGCCCGCGGCGGCTACGTGCTGAAAGACTGCGCGGGACAGCCGGAGCTGATCTTCATTGCCACCGGTTCTGAAGTGGAGCTGGCGGTTGCCGCTTACGAAAAACTGACTGCCGAAGGCGTGAAGGCGCGCGTGGTTTCCATGCCGTCCACCGACGCGTTCGACAAGCAGGATGCCGCTTACCGTGAAGCCGTGCTGCCGAAAGCCGTCTCTGCGCGCGTTGCCATCGAAGCGGGTATCGCCGACTACTGGTTCAAATACGTGGGCCTGAACGGCGCGATCGTTGGCATGACCACCTTCGGTGAGTCTGCGCCGGCAGAGCAGCTGTTTGAAGAGTTTGGCTTCACCGTGGATAACGTGGTCGCGAAAGCGAAAGCGCTGCTGTAGTTCTTTCACCGCCTCCGGGCTACGGGCCAGCGCGGTCGGGTAGCCCGGACAGGTGCGCAGTACCGCCTCCGGGTAAAAACTCTGACTGCCGCCGTAAAAAACGGGTCGCTCTGGCGGCCCGTTTCTTTTTCAGACCATCCTCAGCACCCTGCCTTTTTCCAGAAGCACCCGGTGGGAAAAGTGCCGCCGTATAAACGCCTCATCGTGGCTGATGGCCACTACGCTGGTCCCTCTTTTGCGACAAACCGCCAGCCACGCTTCAAATATTGCCAGCCAGTGCTGGTCAAAATCGCGGCTGGGTTCGTCAAGCAGCAGTATTTCTGGCGCCATGGCTTCCAGACAGGCGACGGCGACCATCCTGCGTTGGGCGGTATGTAAATCCAGCGGATGCGCGTCGGCTACGCTCTCCAGCCGGCATAATTTCAGCGCCGCCGCGGTGCGTTGCGCAACCTCCGCAGGAGGCAATTTCTGGAGCCGCAGCCCAAAGGCGACCTCTTCCGCGACTTTGCTGTGGAAGAGCTGGTTTTCGGCCTCCTGAAACAGCACGCCGATGATATTGGCGCGTTGACGGTTTTTGTATTGCGCAATCGGCTTATCCAGCAAATTGACGGTACCGGACGTGGCGGGTAGCAGTCCGGCCATCACCCGCAGCAGGGTGGATTTCCCCGCGCCGTTATCGCCGGTGAGCGCCAGCCATTCGCCCTTGCCGAGCGCCAGCGAGATATTTTGCAAACAGTCAGCCGTCGCGCCCGGCCAGCGCCAGGTCACCTGATTCAACGTTAGCATAGTGGGGAAAGCGCTCCATCGTGCAGTCGCCATCCCTGCTGACACCAGGCAAGAAAAGGCGAAGGGGGGCGTTCAAAAAGGATAATCAACGAACGCTGCGCCAGCGCCCAGTGCCCCAGGCGCTCCAGAAGCATAGCGCTTGCCTGCGCCGTCAGGCGGCTAAAGGCTTCGTCAAGGATCAGTAGCGTTGGCCGCATAGCCAGCGCGCAGGCGATCGCCACGCGCTGGGTTTCTCCCCCGGATAGCGTGGAGGGGTGGCGATGTCGTAACGCCTGGCACGCCGTCAGCGTCAGCGCTTCGTCAATACGGCGCATAATCTCCTCTTCGCTGAGGCAGAGATTTTCAGGGCCAAAAGCGACCTCTTCTTCGACGCTGAAAGTACAGCCGGAAAGCTGGAGATAGGGTGATTGCTGGACCAGCTGGATGGTCTGCGCCCGTTCGACCAGCGATTGCTGGCCGATGGGGATACCAAGCAGGCTGCCTTTTCCTTCGATATCGCCGGGCAGAAAATCAGGATACCAGCCCGCCATAATCTGCGCCAGAGTGCTTTTCCCGCTGCCGCTATCGCCAAAAATCGCCACAATGCCGGGCTGCGAATAATGAAAATCAAAGCATGCCGCAGATCGCGCCGCCTGGGTCGGGTGGTAGCGGAATTGTTCTAACGTAACCATAGCCAGGCTCCGGCTTCAACGACCATCGCCAGCAGCATGCCGTAACGTGCCAGACGTTGTAAGGCGCTGTCTTTCGGCGCCCAAAGCGTGGTGCGCCGACGATGTAAACGAAATGCCCGCATATCCAGTGCCGCTCCGCGTATCGCCAGATCGTTAAGCGCGTTGTGGGTCAGAGGGATAATGAGCGCAGGCATAGCGCGCAGCCGCTGATAGCCGTTCTCGTCCAGCGGTACGCCGCGGGCGCGTTGGGCCTCATGGATGATCGTCAGCTGGCGCTTTAGCTGTTCGACAACCAGCAGCGGGCCAGCGAACAGATAAGCGACGCCCGGCGGCAGGCGTGAAGCAAGCAGGGCGCGAATAAAGCGCTGTACCGGTACGTATTCCATCCACAGCTGTGACGTTGAAACAATCGCCAGAATTCTCAGCCAGAGCGTGATGGCGCTGGCCCAGCGCTGCGGGTCGCGGGGGTGGCCGCTCAGCCACTGGGTAAACCAGCCGCCGTGGACCAGCCACAGGCCAATGCCCAGCGAGAAGAGGAGCCAGGCGACGTATTTTGCACGCCGCCGCGTCGCCCTGAACAGCAGCAAGCTGAGAAACGCCGCTGCGCTATAAGCCGGCAGCGCCGTCTCTGCGGGCAGCAGCAGCGTAGTCGCCGCCGCCAGCGCCCAGAGGGTTAACGACGTAAAAGGGTGCATTTAGCGTACGGCAGACATTGCAGGAAACTGACGCAGCGTGCGCAGCGGCAGCTGGCGCAGCAGGATCCAGACGATAATCGCGGTAAGGATTTTATCCACCAGATTAGCGCCTAAGACGGTAATCGCCACCGATTCCAGCAGATTCTGACCTGCCGAATGGATCCAGGCGACAAACAGATCCGCGCCGCTGCCCGTCACGCCGCCGAACAGCGCCGTACGCAGCGGTACGGCGACCGCGGTCACGGCGAGGGTGATAACAACGCCGCTAATTATCACCTTCGGTAAGGTGCGGAACCATCCCGCGCGCGCCAGCCATCCGGCGACAAGACCAATCACCATCGCCACCGGCGCAAAGGCGGCGGCAATCGGATCGGTCAGCAGCCCCCACAGGAGGTTGGTCAGTAACCCGGTCAACATGCCAATGACCGGGCCGAGTAAAACCGCGCTGATTAAGGTGCCGATCGAATCGAGAAAGATGGGAAGCTTTAACAGACTGATGAGCTGTCCGCCGATCATATTGATGGCGACGGCGATCGCAATCAGCACCAGGGACTGGCTGGTAAATTGGCGACGAGCCATAGAAACCTCTTTAAGGGAAAAAGTTATCGGGATGAAATGACCAGTTCGTCATAGCCGGAAACCGCGCACGGCTGACGGCTAAACGCCAGGGAGGTCAGTTCGCCTATCACCAGCTCAAGGGTGGTGCGGACGGTACAGCCGGGCATCATATGGCCGCCGAGCATGGCGCCTTGCGGATCGGATATCGCTAAATGGAGATGTTCACCTTGCCATTCCAGCGTGCCGTTCAGGGAGATAACCTCGTAGGTTCCGGTCAATAAAGTGGTCTCATCCTGGCCGGCAAAACGTAATGCCGCATGGCTTAAGCTGCCGGTACAGCCGGCTATCCAGGCAGCCTGAATCTGTTGCTCTTGTATGAAGGCGCGCAGGCGTGAAAAAACCTCATCACCCGGAAGTAAGCGAAGCGCAAAGTAACGAGCCGCAGAGGGCTGCAAGTGTGGGATTGTCATTTTTTCGAGGGACTCCGAGACTCGGACGTAACGGTAATAATATCGCCGCTCTTCAGTATAGTTTCTGATATAAATCAGTATTAGCGGCCCGGCAACGAAAAGATATCGCTACGCTTATTCGTCATTCTGGAATAGGGAATAAATTCCCCAGCAGATAGCGCGAAAGTGTGATGTAAGTCAGATAAATGGTTTCTCCAGCTGGACAATCATTCCTTTTATTCCTTGTTTGGCTTATTCTAGCTGAAGCGTTTCAGTCGTCTAAATGTTCGACAATTAATCAATCAGTCGCAGTTTGCGACAGGTAAGGTTTCCCTTAGAGCGTTGCTGCATTACTCTGTCAGCCACCTCATATCATGGATAGCCTTGCAGGAGACCTATGACCATACGCATTGCGATTAATGGCTTCGGTCGCATAGGGCGTAACGTGGTTCGTGCTTTGTACGAATCAGGGCGTCGTGCGGAAATTACCGTGGTGGCAATCAATGAACTGGCGGATGCTGCCGGCATCGCGCATTTATTGAAATATGACACTAGCCATGGGCGCTTTGCCTGGGATGTACGCCAGGAGAGAGAGCAGCTGTTTGTCGGCGATGATGCCATTCGTCTTCTGCATCAATCTTCCCTTGAGGTGTTGCCCTGGCGTGAGCTGGCGGTGGATGTGGTGCTTGATTGTACCGGCGTTTACGGCAGCCGTGAACATGGCGAAGCCCATCTTCAGGCTGGCGCGAAGAAGGTGCTCTTTTCACACCCTGGCGGCAACGATCTCGACGCAACGGTTGTTTTTGGCGTCAATCATGATGAACTGCGAGCCGAGCACCGTATCGTCTCCAACGCCTCCTGCACCACCAACTGCATTATTCCGGTCATTAAGCTGTTAGATGATGCCTACGGCATAGAGTCAGGAACGGTAACCACGATCCACTCATCAATGAACGATCAGCAGGTCATTGATTCCTGGCATCCGGATTTACGCAGGACGCGAGCGGCCAGCCAATCAATCATCCCGGTTGATACTAAGCTTGCTGCGGGGATCACGCGAATTTTCCCTCAGTTTAACGATCGCTTTGAAGCGATTGCGGTGCGTGTGCCGACGATTAATGTGACGGCGATCGACCTTAGCGTATCGGTGAAAAAACCGGTAAAAGCAAGTGAAGTCAACCAGTTGCTGCAAAAAGCAGCACTAGGTGCATTTCATGGTATAGTTGACTATACGGAATTGCCGTTAGTCTCGATAGATTTCAACCACGATCCCCATAGCGCCATCGTCGATGGCACACAAACGCGGGTAAGTGGCGCGCATTTGATCAAAACGCTGGTCTGGTGCGATAACGAATGGGGCTTTGCTAACCGGATGCTCGACACCACGTTAGCGATGGCCGCACAAGGTTTCAGGTAAGGCGCTCAGGCGCCTGCAAAACTTTATCAAGAATCAACGAGAGGATTCACCATGTCTGTAATTAAGATGACCGATCTGGATCTGGCTGGTAAACGCGTTTTTATCCGTGCGGATCTGAACGTACCGGTTAAAGAAGGGAAAGTAACCAGCGACGCGCGTATCCGTGCTTCTCTGCCGACCATCGAACTGGCCCTGAAACAGGGTGCGAAAGTGATGGTCACTTCCCACCTGGGTCGTCCTACCGAAGGCGAGTACAACGAAGAATTCTCTCTGCTGCCGGTTGTTAACTATCTGAAAGACAAACTGTCTAACCCGGTACGTCTGGTTAAAGATTACCTGGAAGGCGTTGAAGTCGCTGCCGGTGAGCTGGTGGTTCTGGAAAACGTTCGCTTTAACAAAGGCGAGAAGAAAGACGACGAAGCGCTGTCGAAAAAATACGCTGCGCTGTGCGATGTATTCGTCATGGACGCGTTCGGTACCGCTCACCGCGCGCAGGCTTCTACTCACGGTATCGGTAAATTCGCTGACGTCGCTTGCGCAGGCCCGCTGCTGGCCGCTGAGCTGGACGCCCTGGGTAAAGCGCTGAAAGAACCGGCTCGTCCGATGGTTGCGATCGTGGGTGGTTCTAAAGTTTCTACCAAACTGACCGTTCTGGACTCCCTGTCTAAAATTGCTGACCAGCTGATCGTCGGCGGCGGCATCGCCAACACCTTCGTTGCCGCTCAGGGCCACAACGTCGGTAAGTCCCTGTACGAAGCCGATCTGGTTGACGAAGCGAAACGCCTGCTGACTACCTGCGATATCCCGGTTCCGACTGACGTTCGCGTGGCAACCGAGTTCTCTGAAACCGCAACCGCCACCCTGAAATCTGTCAACGACATCAAAGATGAAGAGCAGATTCTGGACCTGGGCGATGCTTCCGCAGAGAAACTGGCTGAAATCCTGAAAAACGCGAAAACCATCCTGTGGAACGGCCCGGTCGGCGTGTTCGAATTCCCGAACTTCCGCAAAGGTACTGAAATCGTGGCTAACGCTATCGCAGACAGCGAAGCGTTCTCCATCGCAGGCGGCGGCGACACCCTGGCAGCAATCGACCTGTTCGGCATTGCTGACAAAATCTCCTACATCTCCACCGGCGGCGGCGCATTCCTCGAATTCGTGGAAGGTAAAGTTCTGCCGGCAGTAGCCATGCTCGAAGAGCGCGCTAAGCAGTAATTCAGTTCAGGCGGGGAGACCCGCCTGTTTTTCAGCGCGCGTAAAAGCTCGCGAACCTTCTTCAACGGTCGAAGATACAGATACAGGACTACGTAACATGTCTAAAATTTTTGATTTCGTAAAACCGGGCGTCATCACTGGCGACGACGTTCAGAAAGTGTTCCAGGTAGCTAAAGAAAACAACTTTGCTCTGCCAGCGGTAAACTGCGTGGGTACTGATTCCATCAACGCCGTTCTGGAAGCAGCTGCAAAAGTTCGTTCTCCGGTTATCGTTCAGTTCTCTAACGGCGGCGCTGCGTTCATCGCGGGCAAAGGCGTGAAAACTGACGTTCCTCAGGGCGCAGCCATCCTGGGCGCTATCTCTGGCGCGCATCATGTGCATCAGATGGCTGAGCACTACGGTGTTCCGGTTATCCTGCACACTGACCACTGCGCTAAGAAACTGCTGCCGTGGATCGACGGTCTGCTCGACGCGGGTGAAAAACACTTCGCCGCAACCGGCAAACCGCTGTTCTCTTCTCACATGATCGACCTGTCTGAAGAGTCCCTGCACGAAAACATCGAGATCTGTTCTAAGTACCTGGCGCGTATGGCCAAAATGGACATGACTCTGGAAATCGAACTGGGCTGCACCGGCGGTGAAGAAGATGGCGTGGACAACAGCCACATGGATGCTTCTGCGCTGTACACCCAGCCGGAAGACGTTGATTACGCGTACACCGAGCTGAGCAAAATCAGCCCGCGTTTCACCATCGCCGCTTCCTTCGGTAACGTACACGGCGTTTACAAGCCGGGCAACGTAGTACTGACCCCGACTATCCTGCGCGACTCTCAGGAATACGTTTCTAAGAAACACAACCTGCCGCACAACAGCCTGAACTTCGTATTCCACGGTGGTTCCGGTTCTTCCGCTCAGGAAATCAAAGACTCCGTAAGCTACGGCGTGATCAAAATGAACATCGATACCGATACCCAATGGGCAACCTGGGACGGTATCCTGCAGTACTACAAAACTAACGAAGCTTACCTGCAGGGCCAGCTGGGCAACCCGAAAGGCGAAGACCAGCCGAACAAGAAATACTACGATCCGCGCGTATGGCTGCGCGCTGCACAGACGTCCATGGTGACCCGTCTGGAGCAGGCATTTAAAGAGCTGAACGCGATCGACGTTCTGTAAGAAAGTTTTGTTGCTTACCCGGAAGCCCGCAGAAATGCGGGCTTTTTTATTATCTGAACAACATGAAATGTTGCTAAATAAATGTGATCAATTTGGCAAAACGCACTCTTATTGTTTACCCTTAACCTGTTTGTAATTATCAGGTTTGGTTATTTTTTCCCCGTCCGGGTATCCATAAGGAAAGTTGAATGGAAGATTTGAACGTTGTCGATAGCATAAATAACGCCGGTTCATGGCTGGTGCGCAATCAGGCGTTACTGCTGAGCTATGCCGTCAACATCGTCGCGGCTCTCGCGATTATTATTGTCGGCTTGATCGTGGCGCGCATTGTTTCCAATACTGTGAATCGCCTGATGCGGGCGCGGCATATCGATGCCACCGTTGCCGATTTTCTGTCTGCGCTGGTGCGCTATGCCGTTATTGCTTTTACCCTGATCGCCGCTCTGGGCCGCGTGGGCGTGCAAACCGCCTCGGTCATTGCCGTCCTCGGCGCCGCGGGTTTAGCCGTTGGTCTGGCGCTGCAGGGCTCGCTGTCTAACCTTGCCGCTGGCGTCCTGCTGGTGGTCTTCCGCCCGTTCCGCGCCGGTGAATACGTTGACCTTGGCGGTATCGCGGGAACCGTGCTGAACGTGCAGATTTTCTCCACGACCCTGCGCAGCGCGGATGGCAAAATCGTGGTGGTGCCGAACGGTAAAATCATTGCCGGGAATATCATCAACTTCTCCCGCGAGCCGGTGCGCCGCAACGAATTTATCATTGGCGTGGCCTACGATGCTGATATCGATAAAGTGAAGCAACTGCTCACTAATATTATCGAATCGGATGAGCGTATCCTCAAAGATCGTGAAATGACCGTTCGTCTGAATGAACTGGGCGCATCATCAGTGAATTACGTGGTACGCGTATGGAGTAAAAGCAGCGATCTGCAAAGCGTTTACTGGGACGTTCTGGAGCGCATTAAGCGCGACTTTGACGCCAACGGCATCGGCTTCCCGTATCCGCAGATGGATGTGCATGTGATTCGTCCGCAGGAAAAAACAGAGTAGTTTTCCCCTCCAAAAGGTCGGTATGCCCGGCCTTTTATTCGAACCTGATCATTAGATTGGCTTATCAATGATTAATATTTTCAATTTCCTCTAATGATATTTGCGCGCTATATTCCCCGGCATTGACTCTTTCAGTGGAAATCACTCCCCATGTTATCGTATTACTTTCAGGGCCTTGCTCTGGGAGCGGCCATGATTTTGCCGCTCGGCCCGCAAAACGCCTTTGTGATGAATCAGGGCATTCGCCGTCAGTACCATCTGATGATCGCGCTGCTGTGCGCCATCAGCGATCTGCTGCTAATTTGCACCGGGATTTTTGGCGGTAGCGCGCTGCTGATGCAATCGCCGTGGCTGCTGGCGCTGGTGACCTGGGGCGGCGTCGCTTTTTTATTGTGGTACGGTTTTGGCGCGCTGAAAACGGCCTTTAGCAGCAATCTGGAGCTGGCCAGCGCGGAAGTGATGAAGCAAGGGCGCTGGAAAATTATCGTCACCATGCTGGCGGTGACCTGGCTGAATCCCCACGTTTATCTGGATACGTTTGTGGTGCTCGGAAGTCTCGGCGGGCAGCTGGCGATGGAGCCGAAGCGCTGGTTTGCCTTAGGCACCATCAGCGCATCGTTCTTGTGGTTCTTTGGCCTGGCCCTGCTGGCCGCCTGGCTGGCTCCGCGCCTGCGTACGGCGAAGGCGCAGCGCATTATCAACGTGTTGGTCGGTCTGGTGATGTGGGTCATTGCCTTCCAGCTGGCGAATGACGGCTTCGCCCATGTGCAGGCGCTGCTTAACTAAGCCTTGTCCGATGGACTTTCTCCGCGTAAGCGCTAAGCTTGCTGGCATGCGTCTGTGTATAGACGACCAATGTAATATGGAGAAACGACAGTGAAGTTAAAAGTCATGGCCCTGGCGGCTGCACTTGGATTTAGCGCAATGGCAGTTCAGGCAAATGAGTTGCCAAACGGCCCACATATTGTTACTTCAGGTACCGCCAGCGTCGCGGCGGTTCCTGATATCGCCACGCTGGCGATTGAAGTTAACGTCTCCGCGAAAGACGCGGCATCCGCTAAAAAACAGGCCGATGAGCGCGTGGCCCAGTATCTCTCATTCCTGGAGAAGAGCGGTATTGCGAAGAAAGACATTAACTCTGCCAACCTGCGCACCCAGCCTGATTACGACTATCAGAACGGCAAAAGCATTCTCAAGGGCTATCGTGCGGTGCGTAGCGTTGAAGTGACGCTGCGCCAGCTGGATAAGCTCAACGGTTTGTTAGATGGCGCGCTTAAAGCCGGTCTGAATGAGATCCGTTCGGTCTCACTGGGCGTGGCGCAGCCGGACGCTTATAAAGATAAAGCGCGTAAAGCGGCAATTGACGATGCCATTCACCAGGCTCAGGAGCTGGCCACCGGCTTCCACGGTAAACTGGGGCCCGTCTACAGCGTTCGCTATCATGTCTCTAACTACCAGCCGAGCCCGATGGTGCGGATGATGAAAGCCGATGCGGCGCCGGTTTCTGCTCAGGAAACCTACGAGCAGGCGACCATTCAGTTCGATGACCAGGTGGACGTGGTGTTTGAGCTGCAGCCGACCCAGCCTGCGCCAACACCTGCGGAACCGGCGAAACCCGCTGAAGAACCCAAAGCCGCGCAGTAATCCTGTCGCCCGGCCTTCGCGCCGGGTTTTTTCTGTCACTATCTGTAAAATTGAGAGCGCGACAAAAGTCTTTTCCCTGAATAAGGTAAGGATATATCCCTGTTCTACGATGAGGTGAGCATGGATATCTTTATTTCGAAAAAGATGCGCAATTTTATTCTGTTGGCGCAGACCAATAATATCGCCAGAGCGGCGGAAAAAATTCATATGACCGCATCTCCCTTCGGCAAAAGCATCGCTGCGCTGGAGGATCAGATCGGCTATACGCTATTTACCCGTAAAGATAACAGCATCAGCCTCAATAAAGCGGGGCAGGAACTCTATCAGAAGCTGTTTCCCATTTATCAGCGCTTATCGGCCATCGATAACGAAATTCACTATTCCGCGCACCGCTCGCGCAACATCGTTATCGGCATCGACAATACCTATCCAACGATTATTTTCGATCAGCTCATCAGCCTGGGCGATAAATACGATGGCGTAACCACCCTGGCCGTGGAGTTCAGCGAGAATGGCGTGATTGATAACCTGTTCGATCGCCAGCTGGATTTTATTATCTCGCCGCAGCATGTTTCGCCCCGCGTGCAGGAGCTGGAAAATTTGACCATTAGCGAACTGGCGCCGCTGCGTCTGGGGTTTCTTGTTTCCCGCCTCTATGAAGATAGGCCGGCGCAGGATCTGTTACGTGAGCTGCCCTGGCTGCAGATGCGTTTCCAGAACCGGGCCAATTTTGAGGCGATGCTGGACGCGTATATGCGCCCCAGCGGGATCAACCCGACGATTATCTATCGCCCCTACAGCTTTATGGCCAAAATTAGCGCCGTAGAGCGCGGGCAGTTTTTGACGGTTATTCCTTACTTCGCCTGGCGTCTGGTGAATCCGGCGAAGCTGAAGTACTTCGACGCGCCCGGCAGCGCGATGTATATGCAGGAGTATCTCTATTCGCTGAAAAATCATCGCTATACCACCACGATGCTTCAGCACATTACTGAAGATCGCGACGGCGCGGAGGGCTAGCCGAGCATTGAACCGTGCTCAAGCAGATTACGATGCAGGTCGAAGGCGTGGGCGAGGTCGTGGTGAATATGTCCGCCGGGAGCGCTCTCCAGATAGCGATGTAAATAGTCCCGGTAGAGCGGATGCGCGCAGTTATCAATGATGGCGCGGGCGCGCTGCAGCGGCGATAGCCCGCGCAGATCGGCGATACCCTGCTCGGTAACGATCGCCTTCACGCTGTGCTCGCTGTGATCGACATGGCTGCACATCGGCACGATGGTGGAGATCTTCCCGTCCTTGGCGATGGACGGCGCCATGAAGATAGAGAGCCAGACGTTGCGTTCAAAATCGCCGCTGCCGCCGATGCCGTTCATCAGATTCACCCCGGCTACGTGCGTCGAGTTGGCGTGACCGTAGATATCAAACTCCAGCCCCACGTTGAGGGCGATAACCCCCAGACGGCGGATAATTTCCGGATGATTGGAGATCTCCTGCGGGCGCAGGACAATGCGGCTGGCGAAGAAATCCATATTGTCGTAAATCTTGCGCAACGAATCGGCGGATACCGTCAGGCTGGAGGCGCTGACGCCGGTGACTTTTCCCGTTTCCAGCAGATGAACTACCGACTCCTGTAAAACTTCCGAGTACATCATAAAAGCGGGGATATCCGGATTTTCGCCCAGCCGCGCCATGACCGCGTTGTTGATATTGCCCACGCCGCTTTGCAGCGGCAGAAATTCAGGCGGGATACGTCCGCGAGCCATCTCTTCCAGCAGAAAGGTGACCACATTATCGGCAATTTTCTGACAAACCGGATTATTGTTATCCAGAACGTTTCCGGCGTCCGGCAGCGCGGTCTCCACCACAGCGACAATCTTGTTCGGATCGATTTGCACGTACCGGCTGCCCACGCGATCCATCGTATGAAAGATGGCGATGCTGTTGCGCCGCGGCGGGGCGCCGGGGATCACGATATCGGCCAGCTCGGCAACCCGCGGGCTGTGGTAGTGATTCAGCTCAATGATCACTTTCTTCGCCCGCAGCAGCCAGGTTGGCGCGTTGCCGATACCGCTGGTGAGCCAGACCCGCCCGTCCGGCGCGATAGCCGAGGCTTCGATCACCGCGACATCAATCTCGCCAAAGAACCCATAGTTGACCATTTGCGCCACTTCGCTCAGGTGCAGATCGACAAATTTCACCTGCCCCTGGTTGATTTTTTGCCGCAGTCCGGAGGCGGTCTGATAGGGCGCGCGCCACGAGACGGCATCGGCTGCCGATAGCGCATCATCGGCGGCCGCGCTGATGGAGGCGCCGGTCAGCAAGCGGATCTGAAAAGGCTTCTGCGTCCGATGTAATTCATCAGCGCGGCGAGCGATGGCCGCGGGCAGCGCTTTGGGCGAACCGGCGGGCGTGAATCCGCTGAACGCCACCATCTGGTCGTGCTGGATAATCTCGGCCGCTTCATCGGCGCTCATCCGTTTCATTTTATGCTCCTTAATCCGGCGTGATTAATGGCCGACGAACTCAGGTTTACGCTTTTCAATAAACGCGCTCATACCTTCCTGATAATCCACGCTGTCGTAGACGGCGCGACGCATTCCCTGAATACGTTCGAACTCGTCGGAATTCATGGTGTGGGCTTCGCCAAGCACGCGCAGCTCTTCCTTAATGACCGCGATCGCCAGCGGCGCTTTCTCGGAGATGTGGTGCGCCATCTGCAAGGTAAAATCTTCCAGTTCGTCGGCGTCCACCACGTGATTGAGAATACCGACCGCCAGCGCGCGCTGGGCGGTGATGGGCAGGGCGGTGAAAATCAGCTCTTTCACGATATGAAAGCCGGCGTCGCGGGTCAGATTGTGAATGCCGACCAGGTTGTAGGGCACGCCGAGATTCACCGGCGTCATAGAGAACGTGGACGTGCTTGCGGCGATGATCAGATCGGAGCTCATGATCATCTCGAACGCGCCGCCCCAGACGCTCCCTTCGACCATGGAGATCACCGGTTTCGGATATTTTTGGATCATGCGGGTAATCTGGCGCAGCGGATCGTCATACGAAAGCGGATCGCGGCGTCCGCCGGGCAATTCGTGGATGTCATGGCCGGCGGAGAAAACTTTTGATCCGCCAGGCGCGCGTAAAATGACGCAGCGAATTTCCGGCCTGTTGAGGTCGCTCAACGCCTGCATCAGGTCGTCGATAAACACCTTGCTTAAGGCGTTGAGCTTGCGGCTATAGTTGAACTCAATCACCGCAACCTTACGGATAATTTCGACATTAACATATTGATAAGACATAAATATCCTTTTACGCAAAGTAATGATTCTGGAGGAATTCGCTAATCTGCCGCAGCCCGGTGCGCGGCGAGAGGCCGTTGTTTTTTACCGCCTGTAGCGTTTGCTGGAAGTAGCGATCAAAGTCCGCTCGGGCAAACAGCAGATGCAGCGCCTCGGTTTCGGCCTGCTTTTGCAGCCACTCCAGCGCCTGACGCTGGCGCAGCTTTTCAAGATCGCCGCTGTCGGTGAGGGTGGTTTTGAAGTCAAGGATAGCGAGCCAGACGGCTTCGATACCGCGCTGCTCCAGCGCGCTACAGCTCAAAACGCGCGGCTGCCACGCGGCGTGCTTGCGGCGCAGAATATGCAGGGCGGATTCATACATATGGCGGGTAATAGCCACGCTGGCGCGGTTCTCGCCATCATCTTTATTGATAACCACGATATCCGCCATCTCCATGATCCCTTTTTTAATGCCCTGCAGATCGTCACCGCCGCCGGCGATCTGCAGCGAGATGAAGCAGTCCACCAGCCTGGAGACCTCCGTTTCCGACTGGCCGACGCCGACGGTTTCGACGATTACCACGTCATAGCCCGCTGCTTCGCACAGCAGTATCAGCTCCCGCGTGCGCAGGCTGGTGCCGCCCAGATGGCCGCTGGAGGGCACCGGGCGGATAAATGCCGAGTCCGATCGCGCCAGTTCGATCATGCGCGTCTTGTCGCCAAGAATGCTGCCGCCGCCGATTGGGCTGCTTGGATCGACCGCTATCACCGCGACCCGCAGGCCATGGCGAATCAGCAGCATGCCGAAGGCTTCCAGAAAGGTACTCTTTCCGGCTCCCGGCGTGCCGGTGACGCCGAGGCGCAGGGCGTTGCCGGTGAAGGGCATAATCGCATCCAGCAGCTGGGCGCTCAGCGCCTGGTGGCGGGGATGCTGACTCTCCACCAGCGTCATGGCTTGGGCGAGCGTGGCCCGCTCGCTTAAACGTAATCGCCGAATGGCGTCGCTCAGGGTGGATGAGTTAATCATGATGCTGGCTAATCCTCATCAGGACGTCGCGTACGCTCTCCAGCATCGGCGTACCGGGGCCATAAATAGCGGCCACGCCGCGCGCCTGCAGAAACGCGTAATCCTGCGGCGGAATGACGCCGCCGGCGATGACGCAGATATCTTCCCGTCCCCATTTTTTCAGGGCATCGACCAGCTCGGGGATCAGGGTTTTGTGGCCTGCCGCCAGCGATGAGGCGCCAACTACGTGCACGTCGTTCTCCACGGCGAGGCGGGCGATCTCTTCTGGCGTGGAAAACATCGGGCTCAGGTCAACGTCGAAGCCAAGATCGGAATAGGCGCTGGCGATCACTTTGGCCCCGCGATCGTGACCGTCCTGACCCATTTTGGCGATCAGAATGCGCGGGCGTCGGCCGCGTTCCGCGAGGAATTTTTCGGTTTGCGCAACAATGGCGTCAAACTCGCAGGCGGCTTTGTCTGACTGGTGGTAGCTTTGCGCAATCACGCCGGTGACGCACTGGCTGGGCACCAGATAGCGGTCAAAAGCCACCTCCAGCGCGTCGGAGATTTCGCCCAGCGTGGCGCGTACGCGGGCGGTGTTGATGGCGGCGGCCAGCAGGTTTTCACCATGCTGCGCGGCGTGGGTGAGGGCGTTCAGCGCGGCTTTTACCGTCACGTCGTCCCGACTGGCCCGTATTTTTTTCAGCGAGGCGATCTGTTCGTTGCGCACCTTGACGTTGTCGATCTCCAGTACCGCCGTTTCATCTTCTTTTTCCAGCTTGTACTTATTGACGCCGACGATGACGCGCTTGCCCTGGTCGATCAGCGATTGCTCGCGGGCAGAGGCCTCTTCGATCATCCGTTTCGGCAGTCCGGCCTCAATCGCCTTCGCCATCCCTCCCGCTTCGTCGATCTGCTGCATAATGGCTCGCGCCTGCTTAACGATCCGATCGGTCAGCGACTCGACGTAATACGATCCACCCAGCGGATCCACGGTGCGGCAGATCTCCGACTCCTCCTGAATGATGATCTGCGTATTACGCGCGATACGTGCGGAAAAGTCGGTGGGCAGGCCGAGCGCCTCATCAAAGGCGTTAGTATGCAGCGACTGGGTGCCGCCGAGCGTGGCGCCGAGCGCTTCGATAGTGGTGCGGATCACGTTGTTATACGGATCCTGCTCGGTGAGGCTCCAGCCGGAGGTCTGGCAGTGGGTGCGCAGGGCTAAGGATTTCGGATTGGTGGCGCCGAAGCCGCTTACCGCTTCGCTCCACAGGTAGCGTGCGGCGCGCAGCATGGCGACGTTCATAAACAGATCCATACCGATGCCGAAGAAAAACGACAGGCGCGGGGCAAAGTCATCAATTTTCAGTCCGGCGGAGAGCGCGGCCTTGATGTATTCGATGCCGTCGGCCAGGGTAAAGGCCACCTGCTGCACGCAGTTGGCTCCGGCTTCGCCCATGTGATAGCCGCTGATGCTGATGGTATTGAAGCGTGGCATGTTGCCCGAACACCAGGCGATGATGTCGGCGATAATGCGCATTGAGGGCTTTGGCGGGTAAATATAGGTATTCCGGCACAGGTACTCTTTCAGAATATCGTTCTGGACCGTGCCGGTGAGTTGTGCAGGCGCAACCCCTTGTTCTTCCGCCGCGACGATATAAAACGCCATTATCGGCAGTACTGCGCCGTTCATGGTCATCGATACGGACATCTTATCCAGCGGGATCCGATCGAATAAAATCTTCATGTCTTCGACGGTATCGATCGCCACGCCGGCTTTCCCCACGTCGCCCGCCACGCGCGGGTTATCGGAGTCATAGCCCCGGTGGGTCGCGAGGTCGAAGGCGACGGAAAGCCCTTTCTGCCCGGCGGCGAGGTTGCGGCGATAGAAAGCGTTGGACTCTTTGGCGGTAGAGAAACCGGCGTACTGGCGGATGGTCCACGGCTGGGCGGTGTACATGGTGGCGCGCGGGCCGCGAACGTAAGGCGGCAGGCCGGGCAGGGTGCCGGTCACTTCCAGATTATCAAGATCGGCTTCGGTATACAGCGGCTTAACGTCAATGCCCTCTGCCGTCTGTTTTACCAGGGCATCGACGGTTTTTTCCCGCCGGCTGAGCTCTTTGTTGGCGAGCGTTTGCCACTGCCGTAACTCTGACATGTTGTGCTCCGTATGCGCAATGAAATGGAATATTGCGAATACGGTGAGCTTTTTCATCGCCTCTGTCGCCAGCAAAAAATAGCCATCGATGCGTCGTTTTTTGCCGCATGAAATGTTTTATTTTGTGATGTATTTCAAAGATATAAACAGGAGAAGGTGGGTCATACAGGCCGGACGGCGCCGGCCTGCTTGCGGGGGTTAATCTTGTCTCAACACTTTATGGCCGTAATCGATCAGCGCATCGGTCACCCGGCGCATCATGCGGCTTTCCGGGGCAAAACGGTGCCAGTAGAGCATCCGGCGCTGGAACAGGCCCGGCGTGAGGTTAATCAGTTCGCCGCTGTTCAGCTCTCTCTCAATTTGCAGATGCGGGATCATACAGCAGGTTGTTCCCTGACGGGCCAGCTGCACAAAGGCTTCCGAGGAGTTCACGATATGGCAGGGCACGCTGCCCGGCGGCAAATCGAAGTTCTGCTGCAAAAAGGCCTGGTGCATATCATCGAGATGATCGAATGCCACCACCGGCGCTTTCAGCAGCGCCGAGCGGGTCACCCCGTTGGGAAAATAGCGCTGGGCAAACTCCTTCGAGGCGACGAACAGGTAGTCGAGGGCGCCGAGCTGATCGACCAGGCAGCTGGGCAGCGCCTGCGGCTGAATACTGACCGCGCCGACCACTTCACCGCGGCGCAGGCGTTCCTGGGTCCGGGTCTCGTCTTCCACCTGCAGGTTCAGCCGAATAGGGGAGTCGGAAAGCACGCTGGAGAGCGCGGGCAGCAGCCAGGTGGCGAGGCTGTCGGCGTTGACCGCCAGCGATAGCAGCAGCGGCGTGGAGCCGGTTTGTTCATCGCCCAGCCACTCCTCTTCCAGCAGTTCGACCTGACGCAGCAGGGCCAGCAGCTTTTGTCCCTGTTCGGTGGGACGCGGCGGTACGGTTCGCACCAGCAGCGGTTGTCCAAACATGTTTTCCAGCTGTTTGATGCGCTGAGAGACGGCGGACTGCGTAATACAAAGCTTCTGCGCGGCGCGCTCAAACCCTCGTTCCCTGATTACCGCGTCCAGCGCCTGTAGTGTTCTGTAGTCCGGTCGTTTCATTGCTCTGGCGTGCCCCCTAATACTTTTCGTTAACTCGCACTATGACATAAATTTGTTTTTGATGAAGATGAAAAATTGGCGACCGCGTTGTGTGATCGCCGTCGCAGGGACAATGACCCCCCTGATGTTCTATAATGCGCCTCAGGAATTCACATCTCGGACCATAATCATGACGCAAGATGAACTGAAAAAAGCGGTAGGCTGGGCGGCACTGCAGTATGTACAACCGGGCACTATCGTTGGGGTCGGTACGGGCTCGACGGCGGCGCACTTTATCGATGCGCTGGGTACCATGAAAGGGCAAATTGAAGGGGCGGTTTCCAGCTCTGATGCCTCTACTGAAAAACTGAAAAGCCTCGGTATTACGGTTTTTGATCTGAACAGCGTTGACCGTCTTGGTATTTACGTGGACGGCGCAGATGAAATCAACGGCCATATGCAGATGATCAAGGGCGGTGGCGCAGCCCTGACGCGTGAGAAAATTATCGCTTCGGTCGCCGACAAATTTATCTGTATCGCCGATGCTTCCAAGCAGGTGGATATTCTGGGTAAATTCCCGCTGCCGGTGGAAGTGATCCCGATGGCGCGCAGCGCCGTGGCGCGTCAGCTGGTTAAACTGGGCGGCCGTCCGGAGTATCGTCAGGGCGTCGTGACCGATAACGGTAACGTGATCCTCGATGTGTTTGGTCTGGAAATTCTGGATGCTATTGCGCTGGAAAATACCATTAACGCTATTCCGGGCGTCGTGACCGTCGGCCTGTTTGCGAATCGCGGTGCGGACGTCGCGCTGATTGGCACCGCTGATGGTGTAAAAACTATCACTAAATAGTCTGATCCGAGGGAGCGAATCGCTCCCTCGCAAATATTTTTTCTCCAGGCCTATTTTGGTGACTTCTGTCACATTTATGCGCCTTGTCTTAGTAACAATCTACCTTTCTTTTACTTTCTGGTGTTTTGTCCTGCTATTTCCCGCTGATTGATATTTCTTCAGGTTGCTGACGCAAACGTTCATATTGCCGCAATAGTTTTTTTTGATATGTTGCTGAGAAGAACTTTCGTTCCGCACGACATCAGTTAAGACAAAAACAGGACGGGGAAATGGCTAAGGTATCACTGGAAAAAGACAAGATTAAATTTCTGCTGGTTGAAGGTGTGCACCAAAAAGCGGTGGACAGCCTTCGCGCTGCGGGCTACACCAATATCGAATTTCATAAAGGCGCGCTGGATAGCGAAGAGCTGAAAGCGTCCATCCGTGATGCCCATTTCATCGGCCTGCGTTCCCGTACTCATCTGACTGAAGAGATCTTCGCGGCGGCGGAGAAGCTGGTCGCGGTTGGCTGCTTCTGTATCGGTACCAACCAGGTTGATTTAAACGCGGCGGCGAAACGCGGTATCCCGGTGTTTAACGCCCCGTTCTCCAATACCCGTTCCGTTGCTGAACTGGTGATCGGCGAACTGCTGCTTATGCTTCGCGGCGTACCGGCGGCAAATGCCAAAGCGCACCGCGGCGTATGGAACAAGCTCGCGGTCGGCAGCTTTGAAGCGCGCGGCAAAAAGCTGGGTATTATCGGCTATGGTCATATCGGCACGCAGCTGGGTATTCTGGCCGAATCGCTGGGGATGCATGTCTATTTCTACGATATTGAAAGCAAGCTGCCGTTAGGTAATGCGACTCAGGTCCAACATCTTTCTGATCTGTTGAACATGAGCGATGTGGTGAGCCTGCACGTGCCGGAAAACGCCTCTACGAAGAACATGATTGGCGCGGAAGAGCTGGCGCTGATGAAACCCGGCGCGCTGCTGATCAACGCCTCTCGCGGCACCGTGGTGGATATCCCGGCGCTGTGCGATGCGCTGGCGAGCAAGCACCTGGCGGGCGCGGCGATCGACGTCTTCCCGACCGAGCCGGCGACCAACAGCGATCCGTTCAACTCTCCGCTCTGTGAGTTCGACAACGTTATTCTGACCCCGCACATTGGCGGCTCAACTCAGGAAGCGCAGGAAAACATCGGTCTGGAAGTGGCGGGCAAGCTGGCGAAATACTCCGATAACGGTTCTACGCTCTCCGCGGTTAACTTCCCGGAAGTGTCGCTGCCGCTGCACGGCGGGCGCCGTCTGCTGCATATCCATGAAAACCGTCCGGGCGTTCTGACCGCGATTAACCAGATTTTCGCCGCGCAGGGCATTAACATCGCGGCGCAGTATCTGCAGACCACTCCGCAAATGGGCTACGTGGTCATTGATATCGAAGCCGAAGAAGATGTCGCGCAGAGCGCGCTGCAGGCGATGAAGGCTATTCCTGGCACCATCCGCGCCCGTCTGCTGTTCTAACTCCTTTTATGCCAGCGGGCAGGTCATCGACCTGCCCCTTTTCTCCTGATAGACCCTTCTGCAATTTCCCGTCGCCACCCAAAGCTTTGCGAGGCTTGCCGCAAACGGCGATTAAAACCGTCGGATGTCGTTGTGCCTGAAAGAAAGGGATTTACGATAAAGACTCAGCGTGGGGCTGAAACGGGAAAGCCCCTACCGAGGCAGGGGCTCTAAAAGGAAAGGGACGATGATGAGACTCTTCATCATGCTGCTTATCCTGTTAATCATCGCCTGGCCAGCATATTAACAGAGAGAATGCAGGAGGGAGATTCGCCTCCCTCACCCTTTACCCAGGAATTTAGGTGAAAAAATCAGCAATGTCAATTGTTCGGGCGTTTTACCAGAGCCAGGTTTTTGACGGCGTGATGACCGCTGGTAGCGGGATATCCCACTGCTCCGTCGGCAGCGCGTCAACCTGCTGGCAATCATGCGCGTAGCCGACCGGCTGCAGGCGATGCTGCCGCCAGTTTTGCAGCGTCCGGTCGTAAAATCCGCCGCCCATACCCAGGCGCTGTCCGGCGGCATCAAACGCGACCAGCGGCGTTACCAGTACATCCAGCTGGCTAAGCGGGAGGACATTGCGCACGTCGAGCTTCGGTTCGCGGATGTTCAGACGATTCACCACCAGATCGCTGCTTGGGTGGTAGTGCAGAAACAGAAGATTGCCGGGGCTGAACGGATGAAGCACGGGGAGATAGACCCGTTTGCCTGCCCGCCAGAGCTGATCAATCAGCGGCCGCGTATCCAGCTCGCCATCAAACGAAAGAAATACCGCGACCGTCTGCGCGAGCAGAACCGGCGGATACGCCATCATTCTGTCCGCCGCCTGGAGGGCGAACTGGGTTTGCTGCTCCGGTGTTAACGCGCGTCGGCGCTGGCGGATCTGCTGACGAATTTGCTGCCTGGTAAAGGGGATATCTGACAATAGGGTCATACCTGAGTCTCATCGGTGAGCAAACGATACCAACAGGCGTAGTCTAATACACGGCGGCAAAAGCCGAAAATTAACTTAGGGGGGGATGAAACGAAAAAGAAGGGAATCTCCGAGATGCCGCCGCAGGCTGTAACCCTTGAACCCTTGGTTCAAGGTGAATGTGTCGTCACAGTTTTAAGGCTTCTCGGACGGGCCGAGCATGCTCACCAACCGTGGAGCGCCACATTCTTGTGGTATGAAATATCGGCTCAGGGGACTGGCCCGCTTGCAAACATCTCAGAGAAATTTTGTTCTTGCGATTACTCTAACACAGTTAAATGCAAAGTGTTATTCAAACTTCTGCCCGGGTCTTTCGCTTATGCGACCTTGCTCAAGCAATGCTTGTTCGATGGTCTGCTGAAGCATCCGAATACGCTGCTCCATGCTGGCGGCGTAGTCGCGGGTTTTCGCTTTTTCCTGAGTCAACTCATAGCTGATGTTCAACGCGGCGATGAAGACCAGCTGCTCAGTATTTGTGACTCTAGTGCGTTCTTTTAAATCTTGCAACCGCTGATTCAGGTCGTCAGCTGCCTGGTTTAAGGCATCCCTTTGTTCAGGCGGGCAATTCACTCGTAGTGAACGGCCAAAAATTTGGAGATCTACGGGTTGTGCAGACATGCCACCTTCCTGCTGATTGACTGCGCGGCCTTCACGCCCTGGGAGGGTCTGCGAAGGGGCGACACTATAGCTACCCTGGTTTTAAGATACAAGCCCTATTCTGGTTCACCAGGGTCCAAAGTGGTAGCATATCATGAATATTCCTCCCAACGATGACGAATGCGCATGTCTATACAGAACGAAATGCCTGGCTACAACGCTGTAGACCAGTTACTGAACCAACAAGGGGTAGGATTAACCCCTGCCGAAATGCACGGTTTGATTAGCGGGATCCTGTGCGGCGGCAACAAAGACAGCAGCTGGCAGCCGTTGGTGCACGATCTGACTAACGAAGGCCTGGCTTTTGGTCACGAGCTGGCGCAGGCGCTGCGTAACATGCATTCCGCCACCAGCGACTCGCTGGAGGATGACGGTTTCTTATTCCAGCTCTACCTGCCGGATGGCGACGAAGTGAGCGTGTTCGATCGCGCCGATGCGCTCGCGGGTTGGGTGAACCATTTTCTGCTTGGGCTGGGCGTGACGCAGCCTAAGCTGGATAAAGTCAAAGACGAAACGGGCGAAGCCATCGACGATCTGCGCAATATTGCTCAGCTCGGGTATGACGAAGACGAGGATCAGGAAGAACTCGAAATGTCTCTGGAGGAGATTATCGAATACGTACGCGTTGCTGCGCTGCTGTGCCACGACACCTTCTCTCTTCAGAAACCCACTGCGCCGGAAGTTCAAAAGCCGACGCTACACTAATCATTCATTAAATCGTTCAGGGGGCGTCATGACTCAGCAGGAATTTCTCTCTCGTCGCCAGGCTCTACTGGCGCAGATGCAGCCGGGCAGCGCAGCGCTCATTTTCGCCGCGCCGGAAGCGGTACGCAGCGCAGATTCAGAATATCCCTACCGGCAGAGCAGCGATTTTTGGTACTTCACCGGCTTTAATGAGCCAGAAGCGCTGTTGGTATTGATTAAAAGCGATGAGACGCACAACCACAGCGTATTGTTTAACCGCGTGCGCGATCTGACCGCTGAAATCTGGTTTGGCCGCCGCCTTGGGCAGGAAGCTGCCCCCGCGAAGCTGGGCGTCGATCGCGCGCTGGCATTTAGTGAAATCAATCAGCAGCTGTTCCAGCTCCTTAACGGCCTCGACGCTATCTACTTTGCTCAGGGCGAATATGCCTACGCCGACGACATCGTTTTTAACGCGCTGGAAAAACTGCGCAAAGGCGTACGGCAGAATCTGCAGGCGCCAGGCTCGGTCATTGACTGGCGGCCGATGGTGCATGAGATGCGCCTGTTTAAATCGGCAGAAGAGCTGGAGGTCATGCGCCGCGCAGGGGAGATCTCCGCGCTGGCCCATACCCGGGCTATGGAGAAATGCCGTCCCGGGATGTTCGAATATCAGCTGGAAGGCGAGATCCTTCACGAATTCAACCGTCACGGCGCGCGCTTTCCTTCTTATAACACCATTGTGGGTGGCGGCGAAAATGGCTGCATCCTGCACTACACCGAAAATGAGTGCGAGCTGCGCGACGGCGATCTGGTGCTGATTGATGCAGGCTGCGAATACCGCGGCTACGCGGGCGATATCACCCGAACTTTCCCGGTTAACGGCAAATTTAGCCCGGCCCAGCGCGAGATTTACGATATCGTCCTTGAATCTCTGGAAACCTCGCTGAAGCTCTATCGCCCTGGTACCTCAATTAAAGAGGTTAACCTGCAGGTGGTGCGGATTATGATTACCGGCCTCGTGCGTCTGGGGATCCTGAAAGGTGAAATTGATGAGCTGATTGCCAATAACGCCCATCGTCCTTTCTTTATGCATGGCCTGAGCCACTGGCTGGGGCTCGACGTGCATGATGTCGGCAGCTATGACGTCGACCGCTCGCGTATTCTTGAGCCGGGAATGGTGCTGACCGTTGAACCGGGGCTGTATATTGCGACGGATGCCGACGTACCGGCCCAGTATCGCGGCATTGGCATTCGTATTGAAGACGATATCGTCATTACCGAAGACGGTAATGAGAACCTCACCGCTGGCGTAGTGAAAAAAGCGGATGATATCGAGGCGCTGATGGCGGCGGCGCGCCAGCTATGAGCGTCCTGATCGTCGGCGGAGGAATGACCGGCGCGACGCTGGCGTTAGCGATATCTCGCCTGACCGGCGGTACGCTGCCGGTGCATCTGGTTGAAGCATCAGCGCCGGATTCCGCGCAGCATCCGGGCTTTGATGCCCGCGCCATCGCTCTGGCTGCCGGTACCTGCCAGCAGCTGGCTCGCGTGGATATCTGGCAAGAGATAGCCGACTGCGCCACGGCCATTCAGCGCGTTCACGTCAGCGATCGCGGCCACGCGGGGTTTGTGACGCTCGAGGCTGAGGAGTATGGGCTGGCGGCGCTGGGTCAGGTGGTCGAGCTGCACGATGTTGGCCAGCGCCTGTTTGCGCAGCTGCGCAAAGCGCCTGGCGTGACGCTGCACTGCCCGGCAAAGGTGGAAAATGTCAGCCGCAGCGAAGAGAGCGTAAGCCTGGTTCTGGACAACGGCGAAACCCTCAGCGGTAAACTGCTGGTCGCCGCCGATGGCTCGCGTTCGACGCTGGGGGCCCGCTGCGGTATCAGCTGGCAGCAAGAACCCTATGAACAGCTGGCGATTATCGCCAACGTCAGTACCGCGCAGCCGCATAGCGGGCGCGCGTTTGAACGCTTTACCCTCCACGGCCCGCTGGCGATGCTGCCCATGTCGCAGGGCCGCTGCTCGCTGGTGTGGTGTCATCCGCAGTCGCGGCATGATGAGGTGCTGAGCTGGTCGGACGAACGCTTTCGTCATGAGCTTCAGCAGGCATTCGGCTGGCGTCTTGGCCGGATCGTCCATGCCGGAAAGCGCAGCGTGTATCCGCTCTCGCTCACCCGAGCCAGCCGCACGGTTGCGCATCGGCTGGCGCTGGTCGGCAACGCGGCGCAAACGCTGCATCCTATTGCCGGGCAGGGATTTAACCTCGGTCTGCGCGACGTCATGAGCCTGGCGGAAATGCTGGCGCATGCGCGGGCAGAAGGAGAGGATCCGGGCGGCTATTCGCTTCTGAGCCGCTATCAGACCCGACGTGCCGCAGATAAAGCCGCCACCGTCGGCGTGACCGACGGGCTGGTGCATCTGTTCGCCAATCGCTGGGCGCCGCTGGTGGTGGGGCGCAACGTCGGCCTGATGGCGATGGAATTATTTACCCCGGCGCGCGATGCGCTGGCGCAGCGTACCCTCGGTTGGGTCCCCCGTTAAGGAGTGAAACGTGCAAAGTGTTGATGTCGCTATTGTTGGCGGTGGAATGGTGGGGCTGGCGGTTGCCTGCGGTTTGCAGGGCAGCGGGCTGCGCGTTGCGGTGCTGGAACAGGCCGCGCCTCAGCCGCTGAGCGCGGATGCGCCGCCGGCGCTGCGGGTGTCGGCGGTTAACGCCGCCAGCGAGAAGCTGCTGAGCAAACTGGGCGTCTGGCAGGATATTATCGCCCAGCGCGCCAGCTGCTACCACGGTATGGAAGTGTGGGATAAAGACAGTTTTGGCCGCATCAGCTTTGATGACCAGAGCATGGGCTTTAGCCACCTTGGGCATATTATTGAAAACGCCGTGATTCACCACGCCCTGTGGCAAAAAGCGCAGCGCTGCGCGGACGTCACTTTGCTGGCCCCGGCGCAGCTGCAGCAGGTTGCGTGGGGGGAGAACGAGGCCTTTCTTAGCCTGCAGGACGGCACGATGTTAACCGCCCGGCTGGTGGTTGGTGCCGATGGGGCCAATTCATGGTTGCGCAACAAAGCCGATATCCCGCTGACCTACTGGGATTATCACCATCATGCGCTGGTTGCCACTATTCGCACTGAAGAACCGCACGAAGCGGTGGCGCGTCAGGCGTTTCACGGTGAAGGGATTCTGGCGTTTCTGCCGCTGAGCGATCCGCACCTCTGCTCGATTGTCTGGTCGCTCTCTCCCGAAGAGGCTGAGCGGATGCGGCAGGCGGACGATGCTGCTTTTAACCAGGCGCTGAATATTGCCTTCGATAACCGCCTCGGCCTATGCGCCGTGGAGAGCGAGCGCCAGGTTTTTCCTCTCACCGGCCGCTACGCGCGGCAGTTTGCCGCCCATCGTCTGGCGCTGGTTGGCGATGCCGCCCATACCATTCACCCGCTGGCGGGGCAGGGCGTTAATCTTGGCTTTATGGATGCCGCCGAGCTGATCGACGAACTGAAGCGCCTGCACGCGCAGGGCAAGGATATCGGCCAGCATCTGTATCTGCGTCGCTATGAACGCAGCCGTAAGCATAGCGCTGCGCTGATGCTGGCGGGGATGCAGGGCTTTCGCGACATGTTCTCCGGCCACAATCCGGCGAAGAAGCTGCTGCGCGATATCGGTCTTAAGCTGGCGGATACGTTGCCCGGCGTGAAGCCGCAGCTTATCCGTCAAGCGATGGGGCTCAACGACCTGCCCGCCTGGTTACGTTAAGTACATCACACTTCTCTCACCCGGCCGCCGCGCCGGGTTATCCCCTCTCATTTGAAATAATCTAATTTCACCTCGTTTTTCGCATTAGTTTTATTAATGTTACCTTTTTTTTGTTATAGAAATTAGGCCCGACATTTCGCAGAAAATATCATCATGCGCTGCTTTTTTAACTAATTAGTTTGGTTTTGTGTGGATTTAATCGCTTTATTGTAGATAAATACTCTGTAGGCTCTGCGGCTGATTTTGGTCATAAGCTAATGTGATGTCCTGACCAGGCTTATGGTTTAGTGCGGATATCGGTGGTAAGTTCAGGCCAAAGAGAACGTTTGCGTCGGCGTCCTTTAGCGATGCTGGCGGCGTTTTTCGCGGCGCAAAAACGCCAAAAATCGTGGCTGGTTCCGTTTTATTCGATGAGGAAAAGATGGCTCAACAGACTCCGTTGTTTGAACAACACACGCTATGCGGCGCGCGCATGGTGGATTTCCATGGCTGGATGATGCCGCTGCATTACGGATCCCAGATCGATGAGCATCATGCGGTGCGCGGCGATGCCGGAATGTTCGATGTGTCGCACATGACCATCGTCGATTTTCACGGCAGCCGAATCCGCGAGTTTCTGCGCTATCTGCTGGCTAACGACGTGGCGAAGCTCACCGTGCCGGGCAAAGCGCTCTATAGCGGCATGCTGACCGCCTCCGGCGGCGTCATTGATGACCTGATTGTTTATTTCCTTTCTGAAGACTATTTCCGCCTCGTTGTTAACTCTGCCACCCGTGAAAAAGACCTCGCCTGGATCACCCAGCAGTCTGAATCCTATGGTCTTGAGATAACCGTGCGTGACGATCTATCCCTAATCGCCGTACAGGGTCCAAAGGCGAAAGAGAAAGCGGCGACGCTGTTTACCGACGCGCAGCGCCAGGCCGTGGAAGGCATGAAGCCGTTCTTTGGCGTGCAGGCGGGCGATCTGTTTATTGCGACTACCGGCTATACCGGTGAAGCGGGTTATGAAATCGCGCTGCCGAACGAGCAGGCGGTGGATTTCTGGCGCGGCCTGCTGGACGCGGGCGTTAAGCCGTGCGGCCTTGGCGCGCGCGATACGCTGCGCCTGGAAGCGGGCATGAATCTTTATGGCCAGGAGATGGACGAAGGCGTCTCTCCGCTGGCGGCTAACATGGGCTGGACCATTGCCTGGGAACCGGCTGACCGTGATTTTATCGGGCGTGAAGCGCTGGAACTCCAGCGTGAAAAAGGCACCGAACAGCTGGTCGGCCTGGTGATGACCGAGAAAGGCGTTCTGCGCGGCGGCCTGCCGGTGCGCTTCAGCGATGCCGATGGCAATCAGAAAGAAGGCATTATCACCAGCGGCACCTTCTCCCCGACGCTGGGCTACAGTATTGCCTTAGCGCGCGTACCGGAAGGCATCGGTGAAACCGCCGTGGTGCAGATTCGCAATCGCGAAATGCCGGTCAAAGTGACGAAACCCGTTTTTGTACGCAACGGCAAAGCCGTGGTGTGATTTCCCATTTGGAGATGAATTGATGAGCAACGTACCAGCAGAACTGAAATACAGCAAAGAACACGAATGGCTGCGTAAAGAAGCGGACGGCACCTATACCGTCGGTATCACCGAGCACGCGCAGGAGCTGCTTGGCGATATGGTTTTCGTTGACCTGCCGGAAGTGGGCGCCGCCGTAGAAGCGGGCGCCGACTGCGCGGTTGCCGAATCCGTCAAAGCCGCTTCCGATATCTACGCGCCGATTAGCGGCGAAATTGTTGCCGTCAATGAAGAGCTGAACGACTCCCCTGAGCTGGTCAACAGCGAGCCGTACGCCGGCGGCTGGATCTTTAAAATCAAAGCCAGCGATGAAGCTCAGGTTGCCGCGCTGCTGGATGCGACCGCATATGAAGCTCTGTTAGAAGACGAATAAATACGCTTCATCCTTCACGTTGCAGGGGCGTTGGCTTCCTGCAACGCGAATGATTTGCGTCTTCTGGCCCGGTTAGCGTCAGTGCTCGCCGGGCAAACCCGTCAGACAATCACGATTCACCGCACGTTCAGGAACCATCGCTCATGACCCAGACTTTAGGCCAGCTTGAAAACCGTGACGCCTTTATTGAACGTCACATCGGCCCGGATGCCCGGCAGCAGCAGGAGATGCTGAAAACCGTTGGCGCCGATTCGCTTAACGCCCTGATTGGCCAGATTGTGCCGCAGGATATCCAGCTGGCAACGCCGCCGCAGGTGGGCGAAGCAACCACGGAATTCGCCGCGCTGGCGGAACTGAAGGCGATCGCCGGTCGTAACAAGCGCTTCAAGTCGTACATTGGCATGGGCTACACCGCCGTGCAGCTGCCGCCGGTGATTCAGCGCAACATGCTGGAAAATCCGGGCTGGTATACCGCCTATACGCCTTATCAGCCGGAGGTTTCCCAGGGTCGCCTGGAATCACTGCTGAATTTCCAGCAGGTGACCCTCGACCTGACCGGGCTCGATATCGCCTCGGCCTCGTTGCTGGACGAAGCCACCGCCGCCGCGGAAGCGATGGCAATGGCCAAACGCGTAAGCAAACTGAAAAACGCCAACCGTTTCTTCGTCGCTGCCGACGTTCACCCGCAGACGCTGGACGTGGTGCGCACCCGCGCGGAAACCTTTGGTTTCGATGTGATTGTCGATGATGCGGAAAAAGCGCTCGACCATCAGGACGTCTTTGGCGTGCTGCTGCAGCAGGTAGGCACCACCGGTGAGGTTCACGATTACAGCAAACTGATCGCTGACCTGAAAGCGCGCAAAGTGATTGTCAGCGTCGCGGCCGATTTTATGGCTCTGGTTCTGCTGACTGCCCCGGGCAAGCAGGGCGCGGACATTGTGTTTGGCTCCGCCCAGCGCTTCGGCGTACCGATGGGCTACGGCGGCCCGCACGCGGCGTTTTTTGCCGCAAAGGATGAATTCAAACGCTCCATGCCGGGCCGTATTATCGGCGTATCGAAAGATGCGGCGGGTAATACCGCGCTGCGCATGGCGATGCAGACGCGCGAGCAGCATATTCGCCGCGAGAAAGCGAACTCCAATATCTGTACCTCCCAGGTGCTGCTGGCCAATATTGCCAGCCTGTACGCCGTGTTCCACGGTCCGGCCGGCCTGAAGCGTATCGCCAGCCGTATTCATCGCCTGACCGATATTCTCGCCGATGGCCTGCAGAAAAAAGGCCTTAAGCTCCGCCATGCGCACTACTTCGATACCCTGTGCGTGGACGTCGCTGATAAAGCCGCTGTGCTGGCGCGGGCGGAAGCGCTGCAGATTAACCTGCGCAGCGATATTCATCACGCCGTCGGGATCACGCTTGATGAAGCCACCACGCGCGAAGACGTCCTGAACCTGTTCCGCGCCATCGTGGGCGACGATCATGGCCTGGATATCGACACCCTGGATAAAGACGTGGCCCTGGACAGCCGTTCGATCCCGGCCAGCATGCTGCGTGACGATGCGATCCTCACTCATCCGGTGTTCAACCGCTACCACAGCGAAACCGAGATGATGCGCTATATGCACGCGCTGGAGCGTAAGGATCTGGCGCTGAACCAGGCGATGATCCCGCTGGGCTCCTGCACCATGAAACTGAATGCCGCCGCCGAGATGATCCCGATCACCTGGCCGGAATTCGCCGAACTGCATCCGTTCTGCCCGGTTGACCAGGCCGAAGGCTATCATCAGATGATTGCCCAGCTCTCCGACTGGCTGGTTAAGCTGACCGGCTATGATGCGGTCTGCATGCAGCCGAACTCTGGCGCGCAGGGCGAATACGCGGGCCTGCTGGCGATTCGCCATTACCACGAGAGCCGCAACGAAGGGCATCGCGATATCTGCCTGATCCCAAGCTCTGCGCACGGCACCAACCCGGCTTCCGCACAGATGGCGGGAATGCAGGTGGTGGTGGTCGCCTGCGATAAAAATGGCAACATCGATCTGGCGGATCTGCGGACGAAAGCCGAGCAGCATGCAGCGAACCTCTCCTGCATCATGGTGACCTATCCGTCCACCCACGGCGTTTATGAAGAGACTATTCGCGAAGTGTGCGAAGTGGTGCATCAGTTTGGCGGCCAGGTTTACCTTGACGGCGCGAACATGAACGCCCAGGTCGGCATTACCTCTCCGGGCTTTATCGGCGCGGACGTCTCGCACCTCAACCTGCATAAAACCTTCTGCATTCCGCACGGCGGTGGCGGCCCGGGGATGGGGCCGATCGGCGTGAAATCGCACCTCGCGCCGTTTGTACCGGGCCACAGCGTGGTGCAAATTGAAGGCATGTTGACCCGCCAGGGCGCGGTTTCCGCCGCTCCATTCGGCAGCGCCTCCATTCTGCCGATCAGCTGGATGTATATCCGTATGATGGGTGCAGAGGGGCTGAAACAGGCGAGCCAGATGGCGATTCTGAACGCCAACTACATCGCTACCCGGCTGAAAGACGCGTTCCCGGTGCTGTATACCGGCCGCGACGGTCGCGTGGCGCACGAATGTATTCTGGATATTCGTCCGCTGAAAGAAGAGACCGGTATCAGCGAGCTGGATATTGCCAAGCGACTGATTGATTTTGGTTTCCACGCTCCGACCATGTCCTTCCCGGTTGCCGGCACGCTGATGGTGGAACCGACCGAATCGGAAAGCAAAGTGGAGCTGGACCGCTTTATTGATGCGATGCTGGCGATTCGCGGCGAGATCGACCGCGTGAAAGGCGGTGAATGGCCGCTGGAGGATAACCCGCTGGTGAACGCGCCGCACACCCAGGGTGAACTGGTGAGCGAGTGGAACCACCCGTATACCCGTGAACTGGCGGTCTTCCCGGCGGGGCTGAACAATAAGTACTGGCCGACCGTTAAGCGTCTGGACGATGTTTACGGCGACCGTAATCTGTTCTGCTCCTGCGTGCCGATGAGCGAATACCAGTAATCTGCTGATTAGACTATCTTTTAAAGGCGCTGCGGCGCCTTTATTTTTTGGGAGAATGGCATGACGATAGCACTGGTGACGGGCGGCAGCCGGGGTATAGGTAAAGCGACGGCGCTGCTGCTGGCGCAGGAAGGCTATACCGTGGCGGTGAATTACCATCAAAATAGCGCTGCCGCGACCGGCGTGGTGAACGAAATTATCGCCAGCGGTGGCAAAGCCGTTGCGCTGCGGGCGGACGTCAGCGATGAAGCGCAGGTGATGGCGATGTTTACCGCTATCGATCGTCTCGGCGAACCGCTCGCCGCGCTGGTCAATAACGCCGGCATTTTATTTACCCAGGGGACGATTGAAAGCCTTTGCGCGGAGCGGATTAACCGGGTGCTGGCCACCAACGTAACCGGTTACTTCCTCTGCTGCCGGGAGGCGGTAAAGCGGATGTCGCACAAGCACGGCGGTAAGGGCGGGGCGATTGTGAATGTGTCGTCCGCGGCATCGCGCCTCGGGGCGCCGGGGGAGTATGTGGATTATGCCGCGTCAAAGGGCGCGGTTGATACTCTGACCACCGGCCTGTCGCTGGAGGTTGCGGCGCAGGGGATCCGGGTTAACGGCGTGCGCCCCGGCTTAATTTATACCGACATGCACGCCAGCGGCGGTGAGCCGGGGCGCGTGGATCGCGTGAAGTCGATGCTGCCGATGCAACGCGGCGGTCAGCCGGAGGAGGTGGCTCAGGCCATCGTCTGGCTGCTGAGCGACAAAGCATCCTACGTTACCGGCAGCTTCCTCGACATGGCAGGCGGGAGATAATCGGCAGTTCGTTTCCCGGGGGGCGGCTAAGGCCTTACCCGGGGGACAAAATCTGTATCCCTCACCCCATCCGTAGCCCTGCTAAGCGCAGCGCGAGCAGGGAAAGACGCTATGACGCCAGCCACAGCCGCAGGCGCATCCCCCAGCCGCTGGTCCAGCCGGTGGTGACTGACTTCACCTCGCCGCGCGAGATAACGATAAGGGTCGGCGTGACCTGCACCTCCCACCGTTGGGATAGCTGACCGCTGGCGTCATTGATCGTCGGCAGCGCCATTTTTTTATGCGCCAGCCATCGCGCCAGAGCGGCGTTGTCGCCGGAGCGTAGCGCTACCGTCATCACATTGCCGCCATCGTTGGCTAAAGCGGCCACCGACGGGGTGGTATAGCGGCAAACGCCGCACCAGGTGGCCCAGACGTACAGCAGCAAAGGGCGCTCGTGGCTCATTGCCGCCAGATCGACCGTTCGGCCATCAAGCGTTTGCAGCGGCATGCTGGAGAAATTCTGCGGCAGCGCGGGCCTGCGCAGGTAATCCACCGCCAGGCTGACGGCGGCGACAATCAGCAGCCATATCAGGATCTGTCTGAAGACGTTTAGCATCATTTTTCTACATTGTGATACGCCGGAAAGGCCGGCAGCGTGCGGCGTTGATTCACGAAGTCAGCGTCAGCGACTCAACATTGATGTGGTTTATCTTATCGGCTGAGCGTGGGTTAGCAATGCTAAAGCTGTAAAGAAGTGTCTGTTTTGTGGGAAGTTTTGCCCCCTTCCGGCTGGAAAGGGGCAAGATGATTACAGTTTCTCGCCGTTGCTGGCGATAACCTCTTTGTACCAGTTAAAGCTCTTCTTGCGCGAGCGGGACATATCGCCGGTACCATCGTCATGTTTGTTGACGTAGATAAAGCCGTAGCGCTTGCTGTACTGACCGGTCGTGAAGGAGACGCAGTCGATGCAGCCCCACGGGGTATAGCCCATTAGCTCAACGCCGTCGTAAGTCACCGCTTTGATCATCTCTTCGACGTGAGCGCGCAGATAGTCGATGCGGTAATCGTCGTTGATGCTGCCGTCTTCTTCGACTTTATCGTACGCGCCGAAGCCGTTTTCGACGATAAACAGCGGTTTCTGATAGCGTTCATACAGTTCACACAGCGCATAGCGCAGGCCCACCGGGTCAATCTGCCAGCCCCAGTCGGAGGCTTTGACGTGCGGGTTGGGCACGCTGCCTTCAAAGCCGGAGATCGCGTCGCCGGTACCGCCTTCCGCTTTCACCGCGTTGGTCATGTAGTAGCTGAAGCCGAGATACGCGCAGGTGCCTTCGCGCAGGATTTGCGCATCGCCGTCCTCCATGTTGATACTGAAGCCGCGGCGTTCCCATTCGTTCAGGACGTAGCTCGGGTAGTAGCCGCGCAGCTGGACGTCGGTAAAGACGTAGCGTTCACGCATGGATTCCTGGGCAAACATCACGTCTTCTGGCTTGCAGGAGAACGGATAGAGAGGGACCATTGCCAGCATGCAGCCCACCTGCATCTGCGGATTGATTTGACGCGCCGCCTTCACCGCCAGCGCGCTGGCGACAAACTGATGGTGCAGCACCTGGTACATGGTCTCTTCCGGGTTTTCATGCTCGGTATAGACCACGCCGGAGCAGCAGTAGCCAAACAGCGGGGCGCGCCAGTTACGCTGGTTGTTGATCTCGTTAAAGGTCATCCAGTATTTCACTTTGTGCTTATAGCGTTCGAAGACCACTTCGGCGAAGCGCACAAAGAAATCGACCACTTTGCGGTTGGTCCAGCCGCCGTACTGCTGAACCAGATGCAGCGGCATCTCAAAGTGGGAGAGGGTAATGACCGGTTCGATGTTGTACTTCAGTAGTTCATCGAACATGTCATCGTAGAATTTCAGCCCTTCTTCATTCGGCTGGCTTTCGTCGCCCAGCGGGAAGATACGCGTCCAGGCGATAGAGGTGCGGAAGCATTTGAAGCCCATCTCGGCGAACAGCTTGATGTCTTCTTTGTAGCGGCCGTGGAAATCGATGGCCTCGTGGTTCGGATAGTACTTGCCCGGCTCTACTTGCTGGGTTATCTCGCGCGGCACGCCGTGCGCGCCGCCGGTAAGCACGTCGCAGATGCTCGGGCCTTTGCCGTCTTTATTCCAGCCGCCTTCAACCTGGTGCGCGGCGACGGCGCCACCCCATAAAAAGTCTTTTGGTAAAGGAATTTTCTTCATCTTTGCTCATCTCGTCTTAATGACTTGTTGGCTGCGAGTCTAACAAAGGGAATATAAATGTCACGATATAACAATTTGCCCGGAATGGAATTTGTTACGTCGAAAAAACACCCTGTTATTTTCAGGCGAGTTTGCGCGCTAATTTACGCCCAAGCGTTTCCAGAATATAAATGACCGGGATCTGGGTGGTAATGTCATAGACGCCGCCGATGCGCGTTTGCGGAACGTGCCAGGAGAGATTAAAGTCGGCAAGCTTTGCCAGCCGCGAGTGCTCGTGGCTGGTGATAGACATCACTTTACAGCGATGCAGGCTGAACTGGCTGGCAAAGCGCAGGATCTCTTCGGTTTCGCCGGAGACCGACAGCACGATGGCCAGCGCATTACGCGCCATATCATTGGTCACCGGGAAATAAGGGTCGTCGATATGGTTACTGAATTTCCCGACGTTAGAGAAGAAACGCGCGCCATATTTTGCCAGCGCGCCGGAGGTGCCGGCGCCAACAAAAATAATACGTTCTGACGACAGAATAATATCGACCGCCTGCTCGAGCAGTTGGTCAAATTCATCGTTATTAACGCTTTTAAAAAAGCTCATTATTTCGCTGGCGCCGATATTTGCCTGTTGAGGCTCATTCTGCTCCAGATATAATTTAAAGCGCACGCGAAACTCCGAATAGCCTTCGCACTGCAGCTTGCGGCAGAAGCGCAGGACGGTGGTCGTGGAGACTCCGGCCGCTTCCGCCAGTTCGCGGATGGTCATGTACATCACTTTGTCGCGATTTTTAATGACATAGTGATACACCATCATCTCAAGATTATTGAGACTGGCGATAGCGGCGTGGGAGAAGATACTCACAGTGGCAAACTCACAATTCATAATGACCAGGACGGAATGATATCATGCAGCCAAATAACATAACCTTTTTTCAGCGTTTTCAGGACGACATCCTCGCCGGACGCAAAACCATTACCCTCCGCGATGCTGCGGAATCGCACTTTAAAGCAGGCGATGTACTGCGCGTTGGCCGCTATGAAGATGACGGCTATTTTTGCACCATTCGCGTAGTCGCAACCTCGACGGTGACGCTGGATACGCTGAACGAACGGCATGCGCAGCAGGAGAATATGACCCTGGCGCAGCTGCGTGAGGTGATTGCAGAGATCTATCCTGAAGAAAAGCAGTTTTATGTTATTGAATTCGAAAAGCTTTAACTAAATAGTGAACGTCTGTTAGTTGAAATATTTATGTAACCTATTGATTTTATACTGTTCATAAATATTCATCTTTTTATTTTAGCGAACAGGTGTTCACTGGAATCATTCTCAGTTAACCTAAGTGTGCATTGAAAGCGTACTTGTTTTCGGAGTCAAATATGGTTCGCAAATCGTTAATCACACAGGGATATTCTCTGGCAGAGGAAATTGCCAACAGCGTCAGTCACGGGATTGGGCTGGTGTTCGGTATCGTCGGTCTGGTGCTGTTGCTGGTGCAGGCGGTGGACAGCAACGCCGGCGCCACGGCCATTACCAGCTACAGCCTGTACGGCGGCAGCATGATTTTGCTGTTCCTCGCCTCGACCCTCTATCACGCGATTCCGCATCAGCGGGCTAAGCTGTGGCTGAAAAAATTCGACCACTGCGCCATCTATTTGCTGATTGCCGGGACCTATACGCCGTTTCTGCTGGTGGGGCTAAATTCGCCGCTATCGCGCGGGCTGATGATCGTCATCTGGAGCCTGGCGCTGCTGGGGATCCTGTTTAAGCTGACCATTGCGCATCGTTTTAAGATCCTCTCTTTAGTGACCTACCTGACCATGGGCTGGCTGTCGCTGATTGTGGTTTATCAGCTGGCGATTAAGCTGGCGGTGGGTGGCGTGACGCTGTTGGCCGTTGGCGGGATTATTTATTCGCTGGGGGTTATTTTCTACGTCTGCAAACGTATTCCGTACAACCACGCTATCTGGCACGGTTTTGTCCTGGGCGGCAGCGTGTGCCACTTCCTGGCCATTTATTTGTACGTCGGGCAGGTATAAATTTCGCGAAATCTCCCGGCTCGCGCTACGCTTTGCCGGGCTACAGGTTCACCGTCGTCTGAGGGCTGGTAGCCCGGACATGGCGCGCCAGCGCCGCCTCCGGGACATTCTCCGTTGGTGATGGCTTGCCTGCCTGGGCTACGGCCCGCTATTTTTTATTCAGACCACGGCTTTCACGATATCCATTAATCTGCGGATATCTTCTGGCCGGGTATTGCCGGTTTGCGGGTCGATTATCGAGCTGTAAACATGAGGCATCACGCGAGGTACGCCTGCCTCCAGACAGCTTTGCAAAATAATGCCAAAGTTATCGAGATCGATTCCGCCGGTTGGTTCTATCAGCGTCATCCCGTTGCGCGCAGCGGTGGTCGCCAGCACATACAGCTCCGGTAGCGACTTCTCGCCGCCCATGGGGAAAAACTTCGCCGCATGGGCCCCCATGTCCTGCATCATGCGTACCGCCGCATCGCAGGAGACGCGGGCCGGCGTGCCCTGACAGCTGCTGACGCCGGTGGAGATAAGCACCTCGCCTGGGGTTCCCGTCGGGCTGACCAGCGCGTTAATGCAGGTCTGCTGTCCGCCCGTAGCCGCCAGCGCCCCTGCGGCAAACCCGCTGCCGGTAAAGGTCTGATTAACGTGCGCCGGGTGAAGCGCTGACGCGATCATCGCCGCTTTGTAATACTGCGCAGGATCGCCGGCGCCCAGGCCTACGGAGATGGAGGGTATCTCTGCCATCCAGCGTTTTACCTCCTGAACACCTTCTTCCACGGAGGCAAACTGTGCCGAGAGGACGCCAATCGCCGCATGGCCTTCGGCGGCATCATAAATGTCCCGGGCGTTGGCGATATCTTTCGCCAGCACGTTAATCGCGACGCGTTGACGGTAAAAATTAATTTGCTGCATGGTCTGCAATCTCCTTTAGGCGCGCCACGATCAGGCTCATTTCACCCTCGGCTACCGTTCGTGGGTCCAGGCTAAAAACCCCCTGATGGAGGTTATAGCGCCGGGCGTAAATGGCGATATCGCCATTGCGCAGCTGTGCTTCGACTTCGCGGGCATCCAGGCCCAGCTCCTGGGCATTCACCTGAATGCGGATACGCCAGATAGCGCGTCCGGCTTCATCCTGCTCAATATCGGCTTGTAAGCCGTTTATCGCTGAGATCGCTTTCGCGACGGGCAGGAGTTCCTCGGCAGTGATCCCCTTCTGCCCCTGATGATAGTGTTCCAGCGCATAAACCAGACCGACCATATTCTCCTTGCCGATTTTCATCGCCCGGGCAATACCGTGATGCTGCGCCTTACATGCCGCTATCCACTGTTTTTTCCCGGTGATGAATCCGGAGGTGGGCGCGTTAAATGCTTTTGCCCCGCTATAGATAACCATGTCCGCTCCGCTCGCCGCCCAGACGCGTAAATCCTCCTCGGCGGCGGCATCGACAATCAGCGGCAGGTTATGAGTCTGTGCGACCTGCACGAAATCCTCGATACTCAACATCCCTTTTTGCACGCAGTGGTGTGATTTCACATACAGCAGGGCGGCGGTGCTGCTAGAGATCGCGCTCTCCAGCTGCCAGCGCGCCGCCAGATTGCTTGAACCGACCTCCACAACGCGCCCACCGCCTAAGCGAATCGCGCTGGTGATGGGCGCGCCGTAATCGACGTTATGCCCGCGGAGCATGACGATTTCGTTGGCCATACCGCGACTGTCCGGCATCTGCATCACTCGCGCCTGGTCGCCATGGGTAATCGCGGCGGCCACGGCGATGGCGATTCCCGCCGAGGCGCAGGAGGTGATATAGCTGTCCTCCGCACCGGTAAAGCGGGAGACCCGCTCGCCGGTTCGGTCTACCAGCCTGTCGATTTCCACAAAGGCCGATGCCGCCCGCGCCGTTGCCTGCATCACCTCCGGCGCCACGCTGGAAACGCCCAGAATCGTCATTTTGCCGCAGGCGTTAATCACCTGTTTTAACCCCAGCTGTTGATAGATATTCTGCGTCATGGTTTACAGTACTCCCAGCAGCGAACAGACCACGCTGAGCGCGACAATTGACAGCAGAATGGTGGTGTAGCGCGGCCCTTTCTTCACCAGATAGAAGTAGATGGCAAACACCGCCGCCAGCGGCAACAGGCCGGGCGCAATAGAGTCGAGGATTTGCTGGACCACCACCTCCGAGCCCTTCAGCGCGCTGAGCTTTAAGGGGGTCGTTATTTTGACGTAGCTTGCGGAGAGCGCGCCCATCATTATCAGGCCCAGCACGTTCGCGCCGTAGATAAGCTCCTTAATTCGCCCTCCCTGGAGCAGGCCGATGATTGAGTCGCGTCCCAGGGTGTAGCCTTTGTGCACCATGCCGTAGCTGATCGCTAGCGTAATGGCCGGATAGAGAATTAAGGGCACAATGCCGCCCATCGCGCTGCCGCTGGCGGCGAACGGGATGAAAATCGCAATCAGCAACGGCATGACGGCCGCCCAGATGATGGAGTCCCCCATTCCGGCCAGCGGCCCCATCAGCCCGGTTTTAATCCCGGTGATAGACGCGTCGCTAATTGGTTCACCGCGGGTTTTCTGCTCCTCCATCGCAATCGAGATCCCCTGAATCACCGCGCCAAAGGTCTGCTCAGAGTTGAAGAAGTTCAGATGGCGTTTTAGCGCCTCCACCTGCTCTTCTTTTTGCGGGTAGAGTTTTTTGATAATCGGCGTCATTGAGGCGCAGAAAATCAGGCTTTGTAAACGCTCATAGGAGCTGGAAACTTCCGCACCCAGCCAGTAAATAAACCAGGCTTTGGTGATGTCCGCTTTGGTCAGCGTGCCTTTCTCCCGCGCGCGCTCCACCAGTTCATGCTGCATTACATCGCTGCTCATCATGCTGCTCCTTCATTTTTCGCCAGGCCCTTAATCAGGAAGGCCACGCAGGTACCAAAGATTGCCATCGCCATAATGTCCACCTTCAGGTACAGCACCGCAAAGAATCCGCCGATAAACCACGGCAGCAGGCTCTTCTTACCAATTACCATGATGGTGATGGCAAAGCCCAGCGCCGGCAGAATGCCGCCCATAATTTCAAAGGAGTGGGTCAACCAGTGCGGCATCAGCTTAAGGAAGCTCTCTACCACGTCCTGGCCAAAATAGTTGGCAGCAAACACCACCGGGAAACGCAGCACCAGGCCGAGCAACGCCGGGTAGAGGAACGCGCAGCGCATAATACCGCCCATGTTGGCCGTTTCCGCGTGTTTATCCGCCATATGCACCCACGCGGCGTTCAGCGTGCGTCTGAGCTGGTCAAGGAAAACGCCGATCACGCCAAACGGGATGGCCAGCGCGATGGCCAGGTTCGGATCCATCCCGGCTTTTACGGCGATAGGAATCGAGATACAGGCCGCCAGCGCCGGATCTGACGGCACGTTACCCCCGGGCGTTGAGGTCACACCGAGGTAAACCAGCTGCATACCTGCGCCAATAATCATCGCCGTTTCCATATTGCCCAACAGCAGGCCGACAAAAACGGCGATTACAACAGGTTGTAAAAGCATGGCGGAGAAGGTGTAGCCAAGGCGTAAGCGGGCAAACCAGTAATACAACCCCATCAGGCTTGCGAAGACTAAAGTATCCATAGTTATTTACCCTGTTATCAGAGGATTAGAATTTTTTCAGGATATCGTCCAGCGACTGCGGCTTATCTTCCGGGATAGTCTGGAAGACCGCCTTAATCCCTCGACTTTTCAGATCGTGAAGAATGCCAACGTCTTTTTCATCCAACGTGATGTTCTGGAAAACGACCTTGCGGTTCGGCCCGCCGCCTAAGCCACCAACCTGAATGGCGGAAACATCAAACCCGAGCTGTACGGCCTCCTGAATCGCCGCGAGGGAAGGGAACAGCACCAGCACGCTGCCGTCACCAAGCTGGTTTTCTTTCCACGATGCGGCAAAGCTCTGATTGCTGTAGCAATCCACTTTGATGTTTGGCGGTGCCGCCATCAGATAGATATTTTTCATAAACGGATCGGCGTCCAGCTCATCACTCACTACCGCAATCCGGTTGGCCTGGGATTGTCCGACCCACTTCGTCACCACTTGTCCATGAATGAGGCGGCTGTCGATGCGACATAACACGATGTTAGCCATGATATTTTTTCCTTATTGTGATTGTTGTAATTGCCGAACGTGGGCGACAACGTCCAGACAGCTGCTGCGCGCGGCTTCCACTAATTCAGCTACGCAGGCGGATAGCGGCCCCTGTTCCCGCTTGTCCAGCGCCTCCAGCAGCAGCGAGGCATTCAGTCCGGAAATCACCGCCACCGGATAATCGGCGCTTAGCCGCGCGGCCACGTTAGAGGTGGTCCCGCCAATAAAATCGGTCAGAATAAGCGAGCCTTCGGGCAGGGTTTTCACGACGGCTTCTACGCGCTGATAAAACTCGCCCAAGGTATCGACGGGCATCAGGGCGATTTCCGTTACGCCTTTAATTTCGCCCGTCACCATGCACAGGCTGTTGCAGAGCTGTTGTCCCCAGCCGCCATGGGTCAGCAGCAGGATCTGGGACAAAGGTTCAGTGGTAATCAAAATGGCCTCCTGGCGCTATTACGTTGATATACGTAATAAGAGCAAAGGCTGTGCCAGAATTTGTGTCATATGGGGGGCGAAGAGGGGCAGGCGCGGCGTAAAGCCACGCCAGTTAAGGGATCAGCGATACAGCAGTTCGTAGATATAAAAATATTCCGCGTCGGATAAACGAATGGCATAAGCCTCTTCGATTGGCTGGAAGGCGGATTTAATGACACTAAACGCGCGGACGTCCAGCGCGGGCTGGCTCTCCAGCGACATCTGTAACGGTTTCCGGTTAATTACGATACGCTCGACCATGCAACAGCAGTGGATCAGGAAGCGCAGTGTCACCTGGCGGCTGGGTTTCAGCGAAAGCGAGGTGGTTAAATGGTTAAATACCCCCTCCATCTCTTTGAGAATGCGCTGGGGATTGAGTACCGAAATATGGTTGATGATACTTTCCATGGTCAGCGCGCTGATGAAGCGCATCGCGCTGCGCTCCATCTCCAGACGGCGCTCACTGCTTGAGAGGTCCGGCGTGAGCAGGCTGAGCACCAGTTCCGGCCCCTGCTCGGAGAACAGCTCTTCAAGTGAGATAAACGGAATGTCCGGCAGTCCCGGCTGGAAGGTGCCGACAATCCCCGCCAGTCGCTCACCGGCCAGCAGCGACTGCTGAACGCGCTCCAGGCTGCGAACCTCGTTGTAATCGAGGATCACCATTCGCGTATCCTGTGACATCAGCTCGCCAAAACTTTCCTCCAGCACTTTTTTGATTTTCTCTGCGGTTCCCATGCCGGTAATGCAGGAGATCACCAGCACCTTACCGCCGTTTTCCTGCTGCGGAGTACAAAGCTGACAGGGGATATTTTTACTCTGCAGTAATTCCGCCAGCTGCGGTAACTCGCTAGTTTCATAACTTAAATCCAGCCCCAGCTCCAGCAGACTGGTCAGCGTAATATTGGGCATTAACAGGACGTCAATCTGGAATAGCTTGCTGATGGTGCTGCCAAAATGCACCAGCGAGCCGATATCCACCATCAGAATCAGCCGCCGGTAGCGTTGGCTCTGGATCCGCTGGGTTAGCGTTTCCAGCGTGTCATGCACCGACTGCTCAAAGGGCATATCAATGGCGCTGAACAGTTCGCGCTCCAGCACCCGGTTGACGTACTGCGCCTGACTGGTCGCCGTCGTCGCGCAGTGGGCGATTAAAATGATGCCGCAGTCGGGACTGGCGTCGATACGCTGGCGATAATGGCGGCACTCTTTCAGGAACAGACATAGCCAGACGACCTCCGTCGCCGGGCACTGAATATGCAGCAGCTCGTTGATTTTCCGGCACAGCAGAGTCGCGTTTTCATACTCGTCTTTGCAGCGGTCAAGGATCAGGCTGGAGGAGTAGAGCTGCGGGATCAGCCCGCGCTGCACGTAGCCAATCAGCGCCAGAAAGTGTTTACGCAGCGGATTCATCAGGTTTTCTGGCAGCGTAAAGCCCAGCACCTGTTCCACACAGCCAATCAGCAGGGTCACGCGCTCTTCAATCCGATCGCCGTAGCGCGGCGGATGGGCCACGCTGTCGCGGCTGTAGAGACCATATTCAAAGATAGAACTGAGTTTGTTTTTGAGGATAGCCAGCGTCTCAGCCGGTGGGACGTTGCTGTTGCGCAGGTTGACGTATTCGCGGGTCAGGAAGCTGTAAAACAGATCGCTTTCTTCGATCTCCGCTCCTGTCGCCAGAGAGGTTTTCAATGCGGGTAACGTGCGCGCATCGACGCTTAGCCGATCCTGGCCTTCAAACAAGGTATCGACCAGCAGACGCTGTTCCGGGGTGGCGTTGAACGGCACTTCTACCAGCCGTTTATCCAGCTGGAGCGTGTCGTTATGCTCGGTCATTCCCGCAGCCCATGCCTGGGCGCAAAGAAACTGGATATCGCTTTTGAGCTGGCCGATATTGCCTTCCAGCGGTTTATTCAGCAGCCAGAGTAACAGCGTTTTGTCGATACTGACCGTACGCTCAATTTTGCGGCTCTCGCGCTGGAGAAAACCGACAATAAGTTCCACCTGTTCTTCCACCGAGCGCTGACGGATCCCGGGGAGATCGATACAGACCTGGATGCGTCTCTGGAACGTTCGCAGCAGGGCTGAGCTGACCGGTTCGGTGGTGGCGCAAATCAAGCGCACCGTGATGGACCGCGCCGTGGCGCTTGAACCGAGCGGGCGATATTGGCCTTTGTCGAGAATGGAGAAGAGTTTTTCCTGTCCTTCATACGGCAGGCGGTGTACCTCATCAAGCAGCAGATATCCGCCGTCCGCCTGCTCCACCAGACCGGCTTTATTCTCACTGGCGCCGGTAAATGCGCCCTGCCGGTGGCCGAACAAATGCGAAGAGAGCAGCTCCGGGTTATGCGCATACTCGGCGCAGTTAAAGTAGACCAGCGGCGGGGGGGAACCCGCCGCATGCTCGCAGGCAAAACGGTGCATCAGCTCGGCAAAGAAAGTTTTACCTACCCCGGAGGGGCCGGTCAGCAATACGTGGAGCCCGTGAGGATAAAGCACCGCTGCGCGGCCTTTTTCTACCGCATCACGGAGGCTGCGATCGTAGCCAATCAGGCTGCTGAAGGGATCATCCGTGGAGCAACCTTCCTGATGCGGCAGAAGGTCGGTAACCGTGCGCACTTCACATTCGGTATCATTCAGTCTGCGCCCCAGCAGCGTTTCCATTGCCTGGCGGTGCCAAAAGAACACGGGCCGTCCTCTGCTCTTAATCGCCAGGCCGTCGTTCCATAACTGATTGAGGTCTTTGCTGACCGAGTTGCGCGCAAGCCCGAGGTTAAAGCCGATGGCTTCCGCCGTAAATGCCGTTTCCTGTTCCAGATCCGCAAGATTCAGCCCGCGAGTTAACCGCTCCAGTTCCCCCAGTATGATCTCAATCCGTCTCATCTCTTTTACCGCTTAAGAAATAAATGATTGTTCAGAACATACACTATTCTTCTACGCAAGAAAGTGGCCTGGGCCAGAGATGGCGCATTTGCGCAAAGCGCGCGGCCGCGGGTGTTTCGTGGTTTGCGGGTGGGGTAGCGCCGCCTCCAGGGAGAAGGCGGCAGGGAATATCGCTTTAACTCTCTTCCAGCGAATACGGCAGCGGCTCGATGCTCAGGCTACCGGCATCATCGCGTACGCGAAACACGCTGTCCGGCTCCATATCGTTATTCATCACCACCTGTACCAGCAGGCGACCGTCGTCCAGCTGCACGGCGGCTAAAACGGTGCCGGTTCGGCGCCAGTTTTCACCCATCTTCAGCTCCAGGTCTTCCCCGGCCTCAGGTACGCGGCTGGCTGTTCCCGCCAGATACCACAGGGCGCGCTTGTTGGCGCCGCGGAATTTAGCGCGGGCAACCATCTCCTGGCCGGTATAGCAGCCTTTCTTAAAGCTGATGCCGCCCAGAGCCTGTAGGTTGGTGGCCTGTGGAATAAACTGCGCGCTGTTGGCGCTGTCGATAACCGGCAGCCCGGCTTCAATATTCAGCGCCAGCCACTGCTGGCTGTTGTTGAGCTGCGCTTCACCGCGTAGTGCATCGGTGATGCGGGTGGCGGTTGCCACATCGGTCACCAGCAGGAAACGCTCGGCCGGATGCGCAAACCACAGCACGCTGGTTGCGCCTTCGCTGACCACCTGTTTTTCAGCGTTCGGCAGTTGACTAAACAGCGACGACAGCGCAGCGCGCGCCTGGAAACCGGCAACGCCCAGCAGCACGGATTCATCATCGGCGGCGATCGTCACCTTAGAGAACACCGCGTACTTTTTCAGTTCGGTCAACTGCGCATCACGCAGGCTGCGGCGCTCAATCCACGCAAAACCCTCGTTGCGGCGGAAAACGCGCAGATTGCTCCACATCTTGCCCTTGGCGTCACAATGCGCGGCAAGCAGATGCTGCTCGTCGGTCAGGTGGCTGACGTCGGCGGTAATCTGCCCCTGCAGATATTTTTCGCCATCCGGACCGGTAATCGTCGCCAGCGCCCAGTCGTCCAGCGTCATCAGCGTTAACGGCAGACGAGCGGAAGAGGAAGGCTGACGCGGAGGAAAAGGTGTAAAAGCCATAGTCATATCCTGAATAGCTTAACGCAGAGTGTGTGACTAATGGTAAAAGAGCTATGGTGCAATGCAAGCGCTTTTGACAGGCCATTCGTGCCCTCAAAGACGGGGCGCTGAAACCAGCGAAATAATAAATGACCTGATTATTTTAGGGTTTTCATGGAATAGCGCTCGCGAAACTGGATATTCCAGTGAAGTCAGCGCCGAAAACGGGTTAAACTAAGAGATATTTATAAGCAGGAAGTAAAACATGGACATTAACAATAAAGCCCGCATCCACTGGGCATGCCGTCGAGGTATGCGTGAACTCGATATCTCCATCATGCCGTTTTTCGAGCATGAGTACGACACGCTCAGCGATGGCGACAAAGCGTTATTCATCCGCCTGCTGGAAAACGACGATCCGGATCTGTTCAACTGGTTGATGAATCATGGCGAGCCGGCTGATGCAGAACTGCAGCGGATGGTAAAATTAATTCAGACACGGAATCGGGAACGTGGTCCTGTGGCAATCTGATTTACGCATCTCGTGGCGAGCGCAGTGGTTTTCGCTGCTGATGCACGGCGTGGTGGCGGCGCTGGTGCTGCTGATGCCCTGGCCGCTGAGCTATACCCCGCTGTGGCTGATACTGCTGTCGCTGGTGGTGTTCGACTGCGTGCGCAGCCAGCGGCGGATCCATGCCCGTCAGGGAGAAATCAAGCTGCTGATCGACTCCCGTCTGCGCTGGCAAAAGGCGGAGTGGGATATCATCGGCACCCCGTGGGTGATTAACAGCGGAATGCTGCTGCGCCTGCGGAATACGGAAAACCAACGAACCCAGCATTTGTGGGTCGCGGCGGATAGCATGGACGCGGGAGAATGGCGAGACCTGCGTCGGCTGGTGTTGCTAAAACCGACGCAAGAGTAGGCAAGGACTCAGGAGAACTGCTCAGCCATTTCACCGAGGATTTGCTCGCACCAGTTCTGAATGCGCTCATCGCTCAGGTCGTACTGGTTCGTTTCATCAAGCGCCAGGCCAACGAACAGCTGCCCATCGGCAATGACCGGTTTCGGGCTGGTGAATTCATAGCCTTCAGTAGGCCAGTAGCCGATAAACTTAACCCCTTTGGTCGCCAGCTTATCGTGCAGCATGCCGAGCGCATCAAGGAACCATTCGCCGTAGCCTAGCTGGTCGCCCATGCCGTACAGCGCGACGATTTTACCCTGCAGATCCAGCGTATCGAGCTGCTGCCAGACCGCCTCCCAATCCTCCTGGATCTCGCCGAAATCCCAGGTTGGAATGCCGAGGATCAGCACATCGTATTGCGTCATCAGGGTAGGGGAATCATCTTTCAGGTTGTGCAGCGTGACCAGTTCAGGGCCGATAATATCGCGGATTTTTTCCGCCGCCATTTCGGTGTAGCAGGTGCTGGAACCGTAAAAAAGACCTATGTTCATCGCGGAAACGTCTCAATTCTTGCTGTGACTTTGCGCTTAGTGTACCAGAAAGGCCGCGCCCGCCTGCAACTCGAATTATTTAGGGTATAATGGCGCCGTTTTAATAAGCAAAGAGGCCAGAGTGGAACAGGATCTCGCACAAATCGAGCAGTTTCTTGATGCCTTATGGCTGGAGCGGAATCTGGCGGAGAACACGCTAAGCGCCTATCGCCGGGACCTGACGATGGTGGTCGAATGGCTGCACCATCGTGGCCTGTCGCTTGCCAGCGTCAGCGGTGAAGATCTCCAGTCGCTGCTGGCGGAGCGGCAAACCGGCGGCTATAAAGCCACCAGCACCGCGCGCCTGCTAAGCGCCGTACGCCGTTTCTTCCAGCATCTTTACCGGGAGAAAATTCGCCCGGACGATCCCAGCGCGCTGCTGGCCTCGCCAAAGCTGCCGCAGAGGCTGCCGAAGGATCTGAGCGAGGCGCAGGTGGAACGCCTGCTCCAGGCGCCGCTGGTTGAACAACCGCTGGAGCTGCGCGATAAAGCGATGCTGGAAGTGCTGTACGCCACCGGTCTGCGCGTTTCCGAGCTGGTGGGCCTGACCATGAGCGACATTAGCCTGCGACAGGGCGTGCTGCGCGTGATTGGTAAAGGAAATAAAGAACGTCTGGTACCGCTGGGTGAAGAGGCGGTGCTGTGGGTTGAGAATTACCTTGAGTACGGGCGCCCCTGGCTGCTGAACGGCGTGGCGTCCGATGTGCTTTTTCCCAGCCAGCGCGCGCAGCAGATGACGCGCCAGACGTTCTGGCATCGAATTAAGCACTATGCCGTACTGGCGGGGATTGACAGCGAAAAGCTCTCCCCGCACGTGTTACGCCATGCGTTCGCGACGCATTTACTTAACCATGGCGCCGACTTACGCGTGGTGCAGATGCTGTTAGGACACAGCGATCTCTCCACGACGCAGATCTACACCCACGTGGCGACCGAGCGTCTGCGACAACTCCATCAACAGCATCACCCGCGTGCGTGAGTGCTGAAAAAAAGGACTGAGTATGAAAAAAGGTTTACTGATGTTCACTCTGCTGGCGACCACCTTATCCGGTACGGCGCATGCCGATAGCGCGGCGATCAAGCAACTGCTGGCGAAGCTGGGCGTGCAGAGTTCGGACGTGCAACCTTCGCCGATCAAAGGCATTAGCACCGTATTGACGGACAGCGGCGTGATATACGTTACCGATGACGGTAAGCACATTATCCAGGGGCCGATGTACGACGTCAGCGGCGCGCAGCCGGTAAACGTCACCAATACGCTGCTGGCCGGTAAGCTGAACGCGCTGGAAAAAGAGATGATCGTCTATAAAGCGCCGCAGGAAAAACACGTCATCACCGTCTTCACCGATATTACCTGTGGTTATTGCCATAAATTGCATGAGCAGATGAGCGACTATAACGCGCTGGGTATTACCGTGCGCTATCTGGCCTTCCCGCGCCAGGGGCTGCAAAGCGAAGCCGAGCAGAATATGAAGGCTATCTGGTGCGCTAAAGATCGCAACAAAGCGCTGGATGACGCGATGAGCGGTAAGGGCGTGCAGCCGGCCAGCTGCGATGTTGATATCGCTAAACACTACATGCTGGGCGTGCAGCTTGGCGTTAACGGCACGCCGGCGATGGTGCTGAGCGATGGCACGCTGATGCCCGGCTATCGCGATCCCAAAGACCTGAAAGCGCTCCTTGATGAGCATCAAAAACAGACAAGCGGTAACTGATTCGCGTGAAACAACAGATACAACTACGCCGCCGCGAGGCGGCTGACGGCGTCGATTTACCTGCCGATCTCCCGCCGCTGCTGCAGCGGCTGTACGCCAGCCGCGGCGTACGTAGCGCGCAGGAGCTGGAGCGCGGCGTGAAAGGCATGCTGCCGTGGTCGCAGCTCACCGGCGTCGAAAAAGCGGTAGAGATGCTCTACGGCGCATTTAAGCAGGGGCTGCATATTGTGGTGGTCGGCGATTTTGACGCCGACGGCGCCACCAGCACCGCGCTGAGCGTTCTGGCCCTGCGGGCGCTGGGCTACGGCAACGTCTCGTACCTGGTGCCAAACCGTTTTGAAGATGGCTACGGCCTGAGCCCGGAAGTGGTCGATCAGGCTCACGCCCGCGGCGCGCAGATGATTATGACCGTGGATAACGGTATTTCTTCGCACGCTGGCGTCGATCGCGCCCATGCGCTGGGTATTCCGGTGCTGGTGACCGATCACCACCTGCCGGGGGATTCGCTGCCCGCGGCGGAAGCGATTATTAACCCGAACCTGCGCGACTGTGAGTTTCCGTCGAAATCGCTGGCCGGGGTGGGCGTGGCTTTTTATCTGATGCTGGCGCTGCGCACTTTTCTGCGTGATAAAGGCTGGTTTGAGGAGCGCGGCATTGCGCCGCCGAATCTGGCTGACCTCCTCGATCTGGTGGCGCTCGGCACCGTGGCGGACGTCGTACCGCTGGATGCCAACAACCGTATTCTGACCTGGCAGGGGCTGAGCCGCATCCGGGCGGGTAAATGCCGTCCGGGCATTAAGGCGCTGCTGGAGATCGCCAACCGCGACCCGCAAAAGCTGGCGGCAAGCGATCTCGGCTTCGCGCTCGGTCCGCGCCTGAACGCCGCGGGCCGGCTGGACGATATGTCCGTCGGCGTGGCGCTGCTGCTGTGCGACAACACCGGCGAGGCGCGGGTGCTGGCCAATGAGCTGGACGCGTTGAACCAGACGCGCAAAGAGATAGAGCAGGGGATGCAGGCGGAAGCCCTGACCCTGTGTGAGAAGCTGGAACGCAGCAGCGAGACATTGCCCGGCGGCCTGGCGATGTACCATCCGCAGTGGCACCAGGGCGTCGTCGGCATTCTGGCCTCGCGTATCAAAGAGCGTTTCCATCGTCCGGTTATCGCCTTTGCGCCCACCGGCGACGGTACGCTCAAAGGCTCCGGTCGGTCGATTCAGGGGCTGCATATGCGCGATGCGCTGGAGCGTCTGGATACGCTCTATCCCGGGCTGATTCTGAAGTTTGGCGGCCATGCCATGGCGGCGGGGCTATCGCTGGAAGAGGCGCGTTTTGAAGAGTTCCAGCAGCGCTTCGGCGAGCTGGTGACCGAGTGGCTCGATCCTGCGCTGCTGCAGGGGGAAGTGGTCTCCGACGGTCCGCTGGCGGCAGCAGAGATGAGCATGGAGGTCGCGCAGATGCTGCGCGACGCCGGACCGTGGGGGCAGATGTTCCCGGAGCCGCTGTTTGACGGCCGTTTCCGTCTGCTACAGCAGCGCCTGGTCGGCGAGCGTCATCTGAAGGTGATGGTTGAGCCGGTCGGTGGCGGCCCGCTGCTGGACGGTATCGCGTTCAATGTTGATACTTCCCTTTGGCCGGATAACGGCGTTCGCGAAGTTCAGCTTGCCTATAAGCTTGATATCAATGAGTTCCGCGGCAACCGCAGCCTGCAGCTGATCATTGACCACCTCTGGCCAAATTGAGAACAGTATATTAATGAGGGCGCGAATCCGGTAGAATTCCGCTCTTATCACCGCATTTTGACGAATCCATTAAAAGAAACCGACCATGTTTGAAATAAATCCGGTAAAAAACCGTATTCAGGACCTCACGGAGCGCTCGGACGTTCTTAGGGGGTATCTTTGACTACGATGCTAAGAAAGAGCGTCTCGAAGAAGTAAACGCCGAGCTGGAGCAGCCTGACGTCTGGAACGAACCAGAGCGTGCGCAGGCGCTGGGTAAAGAGCGTTCCTCGCTGGAAGCCATCGTTGATACGCTGGATCAGATGTCTCAGGGGCTGGAGGACGTTTCCGGCCTGCTGGAGCTGGCCGTTGAAGCCGAAGACGAAGAGACCTTCAACGAAGCCGTCGCCGAGCTCGATGTGCTGGAAGAGAAGCTGGCGCAGCTGGAATTCCGCCGGATGTTCTCCGGTGAATACGACAGCGCCGATTGCTACCTCGATATCCAGGCCGGTTCCGGCGGAACGGAAGCGCAGGACTGGGCCAGCATGCTGATGCGCATGTATCTGCGCTGGGCCGAAGCGCGCGGCTTCAAGACCGAGATCATCGAAGAGTCTGAAGGCGAAGTGGCGGGCATTAAGTCAGTGACCATCAAGATTATCGGCGACTACGCCTACGGCTGGCTGCGTACCGAAACCGGCGTTCATCGCCTGGTGCGTAAGAGCCCGTTCGATTCCGGCGGCCGCCGCCACACCTCTTTCAGCTCCGCGTTCGTTTATCCGGAAGTGGATGACGATATTGATATCGACATCAACCCGGCGGATCTGCGCATTGACGTTTATCGCGCATCCGGCGCGGGCGGTCAGCACGTTAACCGTACGGAATCCGCGGTGCGTATTACCCACATTCCGACCGGCTTAGTGACCCAGTGCCAGAACGACCGTTCACAGCACAAGAACAAAGACCAGGCCATGAAGCAGATGAAAGCGAAGCTTTATGAGCTGGAAATGCAGAAGAAAAATGCCGAGAAGCAGGCGATGGAAGATACTAAATCCGACATCGGCTGGGGCAGCCAGATCCGTTCTTACGTGCTGGATGACTCCCGCATTAAAGATCTGCGCACCGGGGTGGAAACCCGCAACACTCAGGCGGTGCTGGACGGCAGCCTGGATCAATTTATCGAAGCAAGTTTGAAAGCAGGGTTATGAGGAACCAACATGTCTGAACAACAAGCACAGGGCGCTGACGCGGCAATTGACCTTAATAATGAACTGAAAGCCCGTCGTGAGAAGCTGGCCGCGCTGCGTGAGCAGGGTATCCCGTTCCCGAATGATTTCCGTCGTGACCACACCTCTGACCAACTGCACGCTGACTTCGATGGCAAAGAAAACGAAGAGCTGGAAGCGCTGAATGTTGAAGTCGCCGTCGCAGGCCGCATGATGACCCGTCGTATCATGGGTAAAGCCTCCTTCGTTACGCTGCAGGACGTTGGCGGCCGCATTCAGCTGTACGTCGCCCGCGACGATCTGGCGGAAGGCGTCTACAACGAGCAGTTCAAAAAGTGGGACCTCGGCGATATCATCGCGGCGCGCGGTAAGCTGTTCAAAACCAAGACCGGCGAGCTCTCTATTCACTGCACCGAACTGCGTCTGCTGACCAAAGCCCTGCGCCCGCTGCCGGACAAATTCCACGGCCTGCAGGATCAGGAAGCGCGCTATCGTCAGCGCTACCTGGACCTGATCTCCAACGATGAATCGCGCAACACCTTTAAAGTGCGTTCACAGATCCTGGCGGGCATCCGCCAGTTCATGGTCGGCCGCGGCTTTATGGAAGTTGAAACCCCGATGATGCAGGTGATCCCCGGCGGCGCGTCCGCGCGTCCGTTCATCACCCATCACAACGCGCTGGATCTGGACATGTACCTGCGTATCGCGCCGGAACTGTACCTGAAGCGTCTGGTGGTTGGCGGCTTCGAGCGCGTGTTCGAAATCAACCGTAACTTCCGTAACGAAGGTATCTCCGTTCGCCATAACCCAGAGTTCACCATGATGGAACTCTACATGGCGTATGCGGATTACAAAGATCTGATTGAGCTGACCGAATCCCTGTTCCGCACCCTGGCGCAGGACGTTCTGGGCCATACTGAAGTGCCTTACGGCGATCAGACTTTTGATTTCGGCAAGCCGTTTGAAAAGCTGACCATGCGCGAAGCGATCAAGAAGTATCGTCCGGAAACCGAGATGGCCGATCTGGATAACTTCGATTCTGCAAAAGCCATTGCGGAAAGCATCGGTATCCACGTTGAGAAGAGCTGGGGTCTGGGCCGCATCGTGACCGAGATCTTCGAAGAAGTGGCGGAAGCGCACCTGATTCAGCCGACCTTCATTACTGAATATCCGGCAGAAGTCTCTCCGCTGGCGCGTCGTAACGACGAGAACCCGGAAATCACCGACCGCTTTGAATTCTTCATCGGCGGGCGTGAAATCGGTAACGGCTTTAGCGAGTTGAACGATGCGGAAGACCAGGCGCAGCGTTTCCTCGATCAGGTTAACGCGAAAGCCGCCGGTGACGACGAAGCGATGTTCTATGATGAAGACTACGTTACTGCGCTGGAGCACGGCCTGCCGCCGACCGCTGGCCTCGGTATCGGTATCGACCGTATGGTGATGCTGTTTACCAACAGCCACACCATCCGCGACGTGATCCTGTTCCCGGCGATGCGTCCGGTAAAATAAGCATTACGCGAATAAAAAACCCAGCTGAGCTGGGTTTTTTTATGCCTGGTTGCTAAAGCTGATTAATGCGTTACGCGCATTATCGTCCGCCACCTGCAGCACCATCCACGGGCTAAAAGCCCAGGGCGTCGCGCGAATCCCGCTTAACACATCCGCAAGATTGCTCCACTGAAAATCCATCACTTCGTCAGGATTTATCCGTAACGCACTGGCGACTTGTGCCGCATAGACCGGGCAGACCTCGTTTTCGACAATGCCATTCGGCGCAACGGCCCGATAGCGGAATCCCGGGAAGACCGGGGCGATGCGGGTAATCTCAACGCCGAGCTCAAAGCGGCAGCGGCGCTCAACGGCCTGTTCGAAGGTTTCGCCGGTTTGCGGATGCCCGCAGACTGAGTTCGTCCATACGCCTGGCCAGGCTTTTTTGCCCAGCGAACGGCGCGTGACCAGCAGCTGACCTTGTGCATTGAACAGCCAGCAGGAAAACGCGAGATGCAAAGGGGTATCGAGGGTGTGGGCGGCATACTTCTCCAGCATACCTGTAGGCTTATCTTGCTCGTCCAGCAAAATGACATGTTCCCCGGCCATGACAACTCCTGAAATAAAAAATAACCCGGCACAAACCCGCCGGGTCATGTACTCAGGCCACTAGGGTAGCCCATAAATGGGACAAAGGCATTACCAAAACATGTTGGCCACGGGGGAGAGTGTGATATTACAGATGCGCCGCCAGGCGGCTCATGGATTAACTAGCCGTTTAACCTGAAGCATCATGAAGATCCTGGCGATGATATGTAGCCGCTTAGCCGGCCTTTAATACTTCTGTATGACGGGTAGCGATTGGGGAATGTCCTGGGGACTGGTATGATAATCGCCCTGGTTTTGAGGTGAATGTTAGTGTTAAGTGCAGGACGCCTGATGAGAAAACGCTTTGTTATTGCAATAATGTTGCTGAGCAGCCTGATCGTCGCGGGGTGTTCCAGCTCATCCGATTCCGGTTCAACCTACACCGTGAAGCGCGGCGACACGCTGTACGCTATCTCACGTTCCACTGGCACCAGCGTCAGGGATCTTGCCCGTCTCAATAATATTTCACCTCCCTATACCATCGAAGTCGGGCAAAAGCTGAAGCTAAACAGCGGTTCCGGGACCACGGCGAAGGCGGGGGCATCCGGCAAGAAATCGTCGACGAAACGTACCGCCGCCGTGACGCCATCTTCGGCGGTGCCGCAATCCTCCTGGCCGCCTGTCGGGCAACGCTGCTGGCGCTGGCCAACCAGCGGTAAAGTAGTGCTGCCATACTCCACCAGCGATGGCGGCAATAAAGGTATCGATATCGCCGGTAAGCGCGGCCAGCCGGTGTATGCGGCAGGGGCGGGCAAAGTGGTGTACGTGGGCAACCAGCTGCGCGGCTACGGCAACCTGATTATGATTAAGCATAATGAGGACTATATCAGCGCCTACGCGCACAACGACAAGCTAATGGTGAATAACGGCCAGAGCGTGAAGATTGGCCAGCAGATTGCCACCATGGGCAGCTCGGACGCGGATTCCGTGCGCCTGCACTTCCAGATTCGCTACCGGGCGACGGCGATCGACCCGCTGCGCTATTTGCCGCCGCAGGGCAGTAAGCCTAAGTGCTAAAAGGTTATTTTATCGGCATTTAGCCTGGTTTGGGCTTGTCAGCGGGTGCGTAAGGTCTATAATGGCCCTCGCACCTCTTCGCTTCCGGGAGGGGAGTAAGGCATTGCGTGGTTGTCTTAAAGTAGTCTGTTGTAATACGGATTACATCCCTAACAAGAATCCAACGGGTCAATTTGCTTTATCGGATTCTGTCTGGGCGAGTGTAGCTCAATGGTAGAGCTTTTGGTTCCCAACCAAATGACGGGGGTTCGATTCCCCTCACTCGCTCCACTTCCTGAGTAGAGTCCGCTCTGGACGCCAGCCCTAATGATATCGTCTCCTCACATGGTATGAATGACGCCTACCAACGTCGCTATCCGGACATCATCTGAGTATTAACCCACGGCGCGTTGGTGATTGACCTGTGCTCATGCACGATAATTGGCTGGTCGATGTTACTGCGAATCTGGCCACAATTTGCTTATGCTAAAACTTCAATCAACTCGTTGAAAGCAGACTCTATTCATAGAGGACATCGGGTCAGTCAGGGCACCAGACGGACGCTGGAGTTTAGTTAGACAGAGTGTGTTTTCAATCGCGGACGATTTCACTGCGGGGATGGCGAATGCAGTCGGGAATGATTTGCAAATCAGGATGTTACCAAGGATAACGTCATAACACATTCTATAAGAATAAACTTATGCTGCTAATTATTTGGTGTGCTACTTCAAGTGAGATCCGTCAATAGAGATAAACAGCAACGTACTGATAAAACTCAAGTATTAGAATAAAATATACGATATGTACGTGCTTAATATCAAAAAAACATTCAAATATAATAGCGGGAATAGATGAGATAAATGATTTCCCCTGAAATTAGTATAACTTGAGCTTTTTAAGTTCAAAAAGTAACCAATCGCATACGAATTGCATAACCTATTTAATCAAATTATAATAAACAGAATATAATTGCAGGAGCGATGTGCAATGAATTACTTACTTGAGAATTCGGTTCATTACAATGAAGAGTCTCGAGCTTTAGAGAACGATAATACAGAGATAATACTTCCTGTATCGGCCGCGAGGTTATTGTCTTTATTGTTACAAAAAAATAACGAGCAGTTAAGCAGGAATGAAATTCTTGAGAAAGTTTGGGAGCAGTATGGTTTAGTGGCATCTAACCACAATCTTAACAGAAATGTCTCTATATTACGGAAAACGTTACAAGAATTAGGTCTTTCAGATATCATTGAAACGATACCTAAACAAGGATTCAGGTTACACTGTGATTTTAAGTTAATATCCCCAGCTCAAGAAAATAACACAAAAAAAATAAAACAGAAGGTGTTGCGTAACACTGGCTTAAAGCTAAATTTCTTCATTTTTATATGTTTTAGCATACTCCTAATATGTCTTTACATCAAATACGATGAAAAAAGCAGTGTGTTATATAAATACAAAACGATAGGGAAATGTGATGTATATGTTGATAAAAGCTTAACAAACATTAATAATGTATCCGTTTTCTTCGGTACTATACTTGGTAAGAAAATCATTGAAACTTGTAAGAACATGACCCAAACGATATTTTTTGATGATAATAAAACATCGCTAAACGATAAAACGTACTCTACGCACGTAGCCGTTTGCAAAGCAAATAAATTGAATAAAGGTAATCAATGTGAAAACTATCTCAATATTAAAAATATTTAGCGTAGCTGTTAATATTGTATTGTTGCTGGTTATTGCCTTTATCGGTTATAAGTTGTTTGCGATAGATAAATATTTGCCAATGAACTGTATGTCCAGTTTTTACATAAATCAGGGAGAAAAAAACGGCATCTCAGGTAATGTTAAAATTGTTTTTCATATAACAGAGAAAGGACATGTGGTTGTCAATGAATATGGTACTCTGGAGAATGAGGGAAAGGAGTATATTGTTGACCGTTCAGGTGATATGACTATCACCAAAAATACGGAAAATGGTTTTCATAAAGTGGTTAAAGGGCGTTTTACAGCCAACAAGCAGGATACAACTCCACCAGAATTGACTGAGAAACTCACTTCAAGTCAGTCTGTGTTTTTTTATAAAATTCAGAAAATCGATGAAGTCACATGGCGTATTAGCGATCTGCAACGTACTATTTTCATGTGTCGCAAATGATTTATTTAATTTACCAGTGTATTAATAATATTAGCTCATGTTTTTTTTAAAGGTGGATGCGATATTTAAACAGTCGCGTGGTCTTTTTAATCAATTGTAGTGATAGTAAGCCGTATTGATTTAATAATCGACATTGAATACTAGCAATGATTGCTAAAGCAAGTTAACTATTTTTCTGTAGTAGATGTTCGATTAATTTTTTTATTAACCTCCTGTTGAAATCATGGCATGAAAATATAGCTATCACAGGAATATATCTTCTTATACCTGACTCCCTTTTGACGTAATGCTGCAATAACCTTTATCTGGTTATTCAATGTGGCAATCAAAACTGGCATTTCCTTCTCCGGTTGTGTTGTTTATATCCGAGTATGCAACGCATATCGTCCTGCCCTGATGAAGTATCCCCTGTTAGCGATAACGTTAAAAGTAAAAATGTTATAGAGATTAAATTTAATCGAGTTCTTAGTTCTCAGGTTCATGAGTTTTCTTTGTGAAGATTTGTACAGATTGAACAAGACAGGATTGTCTTTTTTTGCGCTTAATTATAAAAATCCGTACCGACGCAACTAATCTGTTACCATCTATAGGTAGTTTTTTATATATTAATTTCTTAATTAAATCTCATTTAGTAGAGTGAAAAACTAGATTTTATATGATTATTGGAATAATAATCTAATTCTCTATGATTGTCTATGATATTTTTATAATTTATCACAGGTTTTAGAATAATAATTTGTATATTCAGTATGGCTTTTTGGTCTATTGCCTTGCCTGACAAATAGCGTAACAATTGTTGCCAGGTTCAGGTATGTTCAAATGGATGAGATAACCAGTTTTGGTGCCAGATGAAGTTATAAGTTATATCTTTTGCAATAAAATAGATTAAAAGCCAGTGGCTATACTAAGTAGGGAATTTTTTTAACAAGGATAAGGATTAGGATGTGCGTGCCTTGATATTAGATCCAAATGTCATCAGTCAAAATTACTTACGTTCTCAGACGGAAAACGCTGGTTTTGTTGTGGATGTTTGTTCGAGCTTAAAAGAAGCATGGCTGTTCATGATATCGAATAAACCAGATGTTATGGTAATGACTACGACTCCTCGTGATTCCGAATGTGTTCAGACTATACGGCGTTGGCGAAAAATGGGAGAAAATATTAGGATCTTAATAATCAGCAATGAAGAGAATCTGCAGCATAAAGTGCGTGCTTTAAATGGAGGCGCTGATGATTATATTGTCAAACCTTTCAGGATTGAAGAACTCATTGTTCGCTTACAAACACTTATTCGCAGATCTTGTCTGGAACCGACGAAAAAAATGGCCGCAGGTAAAATTGAACTTAACATTGGAAGTCGAGCATTGTTTATTGCAGATGAAAAAATAAAACTCACCAACTATGAGTTTGAGATAATGAGACTGCTTATTAAAAAAAGTGGTAAACTCATCAGTAAATATGAAATCATGAAGCATTTACATGATGATGTATTTAATCAAAATAATAATACTGTCGAAGTGCTCATTGGACGGTTGCGAAAAAAAATTGCCCCCTATAAATGTGCCAGAATTGAAAATAAAAGAGGTGATGGATATTATCTGGATGCGAAAAATATTATTGATCATTAAATATAAAAGCATCCCTGCCTGTACCAGGTAGATATGAAAATATCGTGTTCATAAATTATAGCGAGAAGTGGCAGTATGGATTAAAAGCAATGCCGGGGTTTAAAAATAATGCATTCAGCGTGTATAGCAAACCATAGTTGTGTGGCCACAAATTCATGACCATTTTTATTATGGTCATATTTGATTATATCAGTAACGTGAGAGCAATAATTGCTTACTGAATAAAAAGTAGTGATAAAGATTAAAGTATGTAGTCAGGGAGCGACCACAGTGGCGGTTCCTGTTAATTAAAGATGAACCACATTGTCAATAACAGGAGAAGTTATGTTTTTGAAATTATTTTTAGTGTTTGTTGGCTCCTTATTTTTAGTGAGTTGTAGTGGAAATCCTGTGGGGTCGGCTGATAATATTAATATGGCTTTGACGGGGCAACCCATGGCTGTTACCCAGGGGACCGTCACCAGAGTAAGAAATATTACTATCCAGAATGACAGTGATAATAATATTGCTGGTGCGGCAGCAGGTGGGGTATTAGGTGGCGTTGCAGGTAATGCTATAGGCGGTGGAAGTGGCCGACGTATCGCTACGGCGGGCGGTGCCGTTGCTGGCGCTCTGACAGGGCAAGCGATTCAGCGCAATAGATCTCAAATAAACGGTGTGGAGCTTTTCATCCGACCCGTGAATGGTAATGAATTTGTCATTGTCCAGCCGATTGGAGAAACGCCTTTTTTTGTAGGGCAGCAGGTTAATATTACGTCACTAAGAGGTCAGGTTACCATTACTCCTGTCGCTCAAATGTAGAACTATTCTCATTGTATTTTTTTTGGAATAATGTTGGTGTCTGGGGGAGACAGGGTTAATTAATCTGTTTTTAATTAACTCATTCCCCATTTTATACCGATTGCTTATGGAAGGGTATGTGTAATGAATTTACAATCAATGACATTCTCGGATATTGTTATGTCATTTTTTACGATTTTGTTCTTTTTTGCTTATTTGATATTAATTTTTCAGATTCTAACGGATATTTATCGTGATGATGATTTACATATTGTTTTTAAAGTAGTCTGGATCGTTTTATTACTCTTTATTCCTGTTGTTTGCTCAATTGTTTATCTATTGATTAGGGGGAAGGGAATGGCGGAAAGACAACGACATTATCACCATAAATATTCTTACCCCGGATACCACGGCGCAAGGAAGAGTATTACTGAACAAATAATTGAAGCTCATGAGCTAAAGGTCGCAGGCATTATCACTGACCGTGAGTATACTGAAATAAAGGAAAAGCTTCTGCGGTAGTAAATTTTATTTCCTGTATAGCTGAACAACATCAGCCATGTGATACCGTATTTATTTGTTAAGTAACAATATGCATTGCCATTTTTTTCAGCAGAGCATTGCTCCATGATTAGTAGCATAAGTTTTATTTAAATGACTGATTAGTATTGTATAACACAATTTGCACAAAGCGGAGTGATGTTTTTTTTATTTTTTGTCAGATTTTTTGATAAGGTGCTAAATCAACCCTTTTTTAAAAGGATAATGGCATTTCCTTTGGAGCGTTATTTTACTTTTTAACAAAATAACGCTTTAAAAGAAAAGTAATAGAGGTTTTTTTATTAGTAAGTATTTACATTTCCCTTGTTTGTAGTGAAAAGCTCTGAATTTAACTTTTTTGTACCTTAACTTCAGCGCAAAATCCCTTATTTCGTAAGAATATTCTTAATCGTGAGGGTTGGATTCCTAATTTTTGTGTTTATCAGGTTGAATTAATCATTCCTGAATTAAGATTTTTCTTTTTTTTGGGGAGTTTATTAATTTTAAAAATTCAAGTTGTAAAATTTATATGTGAATATATCATATAGGAAAGTTCCTGGTGATTATTAGGATATTTCAAGGAGGGGTATGAAGCATGGAAATGTACTGTGTCAGAGTTGTAGTGTTAAATGCCAAATCCTTCCTGAACAAGAGTTTAGCGCCTCTCAGTGCCTTAATCCTAAGGTTTGTATCTGGCCGGGAGTAAATGTTTTTTTTGAGGCGGGGGTGAGGTCTCTTATTAACTCAATAAGTATTATCACCTCGTCTGAAGGGTTTGTTTTTGTGGATTTTTCCTGGCGGAATATTCATTTCTTTATGAATGACGAGTGGGTTGAATACCTCGCCAGTACGAATATGAAGGTAATACTGCTGGCAGATGTAAAAATGGCAGCACTGGCCAATTATTACAAACAAAATGAAAAGAGTGTAACAGAGGTACTCTACCTTTCTGAAGGTTTAGGTGCGACCTTAATTAACTTCAGGAAAGTGTTCATTGGATTACCTTTGTTTCGACGATCTGGCAGAGCACTAACAAAAAAAGAAAGGCAAGTTCTCTATTTAACGCTAAAGCATAAAGGCGTGGCTGATATTTCTACGGAAATGTCACTCGATGTCAAGTCTGTTTATAATATCAGGCAAAGAATTGAGAGTAAGATAGGAATGAAAATAAGGAGGTTTGCATAATATCAGAGTATTGTTCCATCACCAGGCAGGCTGAAATATAGCGATTTATAATATCGTTGCTATTAATAATGTACGTGGAGAATTTATTTATGAATAAAAAGATCATAGCCCTGAGTGTTTTTGTTGGTTTGTCATCCGCTTTTTCAGCTTTTGCTGCATCTGATAACACTATTACTTTCCAGGGTGAAGTCACTGACCAGACCTGCGCGGTGACCGTTAACGGAAATGCGGTATCACCGGTGGTTTTATTACCAACAGTGAGTATTTCTGATTTCGCAAGCTCGACAACTGCTGGCGCCACAAATTTTGAAGTAGGTGTCAGTGGCTGCGCGGTTGAAACGACCGATCGGGAAATTTCTACCGTTTTTGTAGGTAATCAGGTGACTGCCGCTGGCAATCTGGGAAATACCGGTAGTGCAGGTGATGTGGAAATCCAGATCCTCGACACTGCGGGAACGGTTATTGATTTTACCAGCTATTTCACTGGTGATGCTGACCTGACGTTAACCGCAGGTGAAACATCGGCAAGTGCTAATTACACCGCTCAGTACTATTCAGCTGGTACGCCAACAGCGGGTGATGTTACCGCTTCATTACAGTATGCCGTGACCTACCTGTAAAACCATGGCCGGAAACTTTTTTCCGGCCATTTTTACCGGGGCCAGACTCTGTACTGGCTTAACTAATGGAGAGAAATATGAAGTTCCTGTATAAATCCTTTTCGTTTTTTTGTTTTACTTTTTTAGCGTTATTTTCTCTTCAGCTTAATGCCAGCGTTATTATGACGGGTACTCGTATTATATATAATGAGGGAAGTCGTTCTGTTGATGTTAATCTTAAAAATCAGAGCGATTTCCCTTATGTTGTACAGACGTGGTTTGATGACGGGAAGATGTCTAGTGGGCCGGATGCCTCTGTCCGGGTTCCCTTTATCGCCTCACCTCCTGTTTTTCGAATTCAGCCTGGCGCAGGTCAGGTTGTTAAAGTGACATTCACAGGTGGTTTTAACCTTCCAGATGATAGGGAGTCTGTGTTTTATTTTAATTTTTTGCAGGTTCCTCCGGCAAATATTAACAAAAATGACGTTAAAAATAAAATGCTCGTCATGCTGCGTAACAGAGTTAAAATTTTCTATCGCCCTGCATCTCTGGTGTCTGGTCCAGGCAGAGGGGTACCCAATATATCGGTAACGCCTGTTGCGGATAATGCCTCAGCAGTGATGATAAAAAACCACACGCCTTTCTATGTCACTGTCAGCAGCGTTGCGTTAACAGAGAGGCAACGGAGATTGTCTTCTGGGTCGGGAATGATTGAGCCTTCAGGATCGCAGATTTTCAATATTTCTCGAGCAGGTTCAGTTAAGGGTAAAAAAATCACCGTTACAGTGGTAAACGATCAGGGAGCACGACTGAATGCGGAATTCAATTTATAACAATATCTGCATTAGTAATATCTGGTGGCGATTTAACAAAGTCTTATTAACAATATCGTTTGTTGTTACATATCTTCCTTCCGCCAGTGCCCAGGATTATTACTTCGACCCGGCACTGCTGAAAGGTTCTGCTCTTGGACAGGATATGGAACGATTCAATAAAAAAATCACGCCTGTTCAATCCGGGAAATATGTTCTTGATGTCTATGTTAACAACACGCTAATTTCGATCAGCGAAACCATCAATATAATGGAGCGTGAAGATGGAAAAACAGAACCTTGTCTGACTCGGGAACTGATAGCTAAATTGGCCATCAGAATAAATGCTGTAGTGGCTGCAGAGAGTCATCAGTGTGTACCTGTATCTGACGCCGGGGCGACCATTCAGGCTGAGGTGGACTTATCACAGTCCCGCCTCAATCTGTCAGTACCCCAGTCGAATATGTTTCAAAACCCCCGTGGCTTTATTCCTGTCGAAAGCTGGGATAGCGGGGTGATGGCGCTTTTTCTTCGCCATAACACTAATTTCACACGCACCGAGAATACAGGAACGAATTTTAAATATAATTATCTCTGGAGCAATATTAATGCAGGGACGAACCTGGGATTGTGGCAGCTCAGGCATACAGGAAATTTAAATTATGCTGACAGTAACCTTGGCGGTAGTGAATATAAATATAATGCGGCCAGGACATGGGGGCAACGTGCTATTCCTGCATTAGAAAGCGTATTCACTGTCGGTGATAGCTACACCAGCAACAGCCTATTCGGGAGTCTGTCTTTTAATGGCATAAAGATGGCTACCGATAAACGAATGTGGCCTCAGGGAAAGCGGGGATACGCACCAGAAGTCAGAGGCGTTGCAGCGACAACAGCTCGGGTTGTCATCCGTCAGCAGGGAACGGTGGTGTATGAGACTACCGTTTCGCCGGGGAGTTTTGTTATTAATGACCTTTATAACACGAAAAGCAAGGGAGACCTGCATGTAGAGGTTATTGAGGCTGGTGGCAACATTTCAACGTTTACCGTCCCCTACTCTTCTGTACCTGATTCTGTACGACCAGGTAACTGGGAGTATTCTGTATCATTAGGACGGGTGAGAAATTATTACAGTGTTAACAATCGTTTCATTGAAGGGACGCTGCAGCGAGGCATGTCGAACATGCTCACTGCTAACAGCGGTATACGTCTTGCTGAAGATTATCAGGCCGCTTTGCTGGGAGGCGTTATTGCTACTGGAGCAGGGGCATTCGGCTTAAACACGACTTTTTCTCATGCCCGAGTAGAAAATGAGCAGACCACCAGCGGCTGGCGTGCAGAAGCCAGCTACAGCAGAACCTTTGACACAGGAACCAATCTTGTTCTTGCTGCGTATCGCTATTCAACCAGTGGTTTCAGGGATTTACAGGATGTCCTTGGCGTCAGGCGTCAGTATCATAATGGCACTGAATACTGGTCAGATACGTTAAGGCAAAAAAATAAGTTTTCAGCAACCGTCAGTCAACCTATGGATGAATGGGGGATGCTTAACCTCTCAGGCAGTACAGCCGATTATTATGATGGGAGAGGCAGAATTAAACAATTGCAATTGGGATACAGTAATAACTGGGGACAGATCAGTTATAACCTGAGTATTGCTCGTCAGCAGACCATTATGACGAACGGCAGATACTTTTATAGTCTTAGGGATAGCGATTACGACACGGGAAACCGGCAAAGGTATACAGAAAATACCATCTCATTGGGTTTTTCTGTACCACTTGATTTTGGCAAAAATCGATCCAACCTGACTTTTGGCTTAAATAAAAATAGAGACACCCGAAGTGCGCAGGTAGGGATCAATGGATCTGCCGGGGAACAGAGTAATTTTACTTATTCCCTATATGGTGGTGCTGAAAATTACCATAACAGCGGTAATGCCACCAGTTGGGGGGGGAGCGGTCAGCAGAACACGTCCGTGGGCGCTTTTCGCGCAAACCTCTCTGCAGGTAAAAACTATCGGCAGTTCGGCGCAGGATATTCTGGCACGCTGGTTGCTCACCGCGGTGGGCTCACGGTAGGACCCTATGCAAGCGATACGTTTGCAATCATCCATGCGCCGGGTGCCAGTGGGGCAATTGTCAAGAACGGCCAGGGGGCAACAATAGATCGCTTTGGCTACGCTATACATCCGTCGCTAACCCCTTACCAGTATAACAATGTTGGACTTGACTCGAGATTCATTAATTCTGACGTTGAGCTGCAGGGAGGCAGTAAGAAAGTGGTTCCGTACGCCGGAGCCATGCCGATTATTTCTTTCGAAACTCTCCATGGTAGAGCCATTTTAATCTCCGCGAGCTTTGAGGGTGAAATGCCTCCGATGGGCGCTGATGTTTTTGATTCTGCTGGTAACGAAATAGGAATGGTAGGTCAGGGCGGTCAAATTTATGCCCGCGTTGAAGATAATACAGGAAAACTGACGGTTAAATGGGGAAAGCAGGATGGCCAGCGTTGTGAAATCAAATATCGCCTACCGAAAGCAGATAATCAGCCGGTAACACAAATTCATCTGCCCTGTGAGAGGAGATAACAGAGATGATGACCTTCCTGAGAAAAAAAGAGAAGCCGCGGCTTTTTATTTTCCTGCTAGTTCCGGTTATTTTTTTCGGCTGGAGCCAGATGAGCTTTGCAGCAGGTACCTGCACAAAAGTGACGTCGACAAGTCAACTATCCACTGCTGCGCTGAATGCGGGTTATACTGCCGCATCGTGGACCGGTGCCTCTGATGCTAACACGGTCACAAGTCTTGGGTTGCCCGGTATTATAACGATCAGCGGTTCCAGCAGTTTTCAGCCGTCTGGAACCCTTCTTGGCAGTTCAGCGGCCTCCTTTCTGACGTCTGGTCACAAGGAGACATACCCAGCAAATCAGATTTTATTTCGCTGCAATCAGACTGCGGTGGATGCGGGATTATATGAGTTTTATGCCACCAATGGTGATGAAAACTACAGTGGTAAAAATGCCGCCAGCGAAGTAGACGGCTCTTATTTTACGTATGTAAAAAATGTTGCTATCAGATTAACGAATACGAAGACAGGGGAATATTATTCACGGTACTGGAAATCCCGTCAGCTTACCGCTGACGACTGGTATTCAGATGATACCTATACATATATACCCGCGAGTGCATTCGCTGATGTATTTGTTGAGCTGTTTAAGATTGACGGAACCTACGGGAGTCAGAATAGCTCAAACTTCTACACCTATAACTGGTGGAGTACAGGGAGCGCTCAGCCTGCCGGTTATGTTGCATTTCAGGGGGGGAGCTTAAGCTCTGGACTTTATAACGGCGCTGATTCTGCCAGTAACTACTCGGGATGGTATGGATACTGGCCTGCCGGTTTTGGTCTGACGAACTATGTCACGTTCGTCAGAGGGGCGACATGCCTTGTTAAGGATTTCCCTTCGGTTGTACTGTTGCCAACTATTTCAGTTAGCGAACTTAATGCGGGAAATACCAGCCGCGCCGGATTCTCCATCAGTCTGGAATGTGAGTCGGGGGCTGTTTCCAGCACATCGAATTCAACAAGTTCTTCAGCAAATGTTGCTATGGGCTTTATGGTGAATCAGGCAAATGCGGTCAGTAAAGCGCAAAGTCTGGGGCTGGTGACTTCCGGCGGTGGTCTCACCTGGCTGCTGGATACAAATTATGGGAGCGGCGCCGGGGAAGCCTCAGGGGTCGGTATTCAAATTCTTAACAATGGTGGCAGTGCGCTTAATCTTTTACCCGCTAAATCATCATTTGGCTCAGGAAACAGCTACGGATGGTATGGTTTTAAAGATTTATTGTCGTTAACTGGGGCGGGAAGCGGCACCGATATTTATACGGGTGATTTCACTGCAGAGTTGAGTGCAATCACTGGTCAGACAGTTACCGCGGGGTCCGTGAATGCGCAGTTACAGGTTGTTGTCAGCTTTCAGTAAAAAAATTATCAAGGCGAAATGGTTATGCTGCGTACTCTTCGTTCTGGCGCAGCCTGGTTTCGCTGTTGTGAATGTGGAAAGTACCCGGGTAATATTTAATGCCGGAGAAATGGTCGCATCGGTGAACCTGGTAAATTCAGGGGAGGAGCCCTCCCTTGTTCAACTCTGGTTTGATGAGGGGGATCTATTTATATCTCCAGAAAACGCCAGAACACCGATTATTGCCGTCCCCCCGGTGTTTCGATTACAGCCGGGTGAACTGCGCGATGTGAAGCTGCAATTGATCTCTCGGGATCATTTTCCGCAAGATAAGGAATCTCTTTACTGGCTGAATATTTACCAGGTGCCGCCCAATACGATCGGTCCGGCTAATGAGAAGCGCGTTATTCTTCCCCTGCGATTACGCCTGAAAGTTTTTGTTCGGCCCGTTAATGTCCCGCGGCCTCAGCAGACTGACGGGGAACGACTGCAGTTCCAGATTAAAAATAACAATCAACAGGTTGTCATTATGAGCAATCCAACGCCATGGTATATGACGATAGCGACATTCGAGTCTGCTGATGTGAAGGTTGATAGCATCATGTTAGCGCCAGGAGAGAAAAAGGAAATCACCCTGAATAAAACGGTGAAAGCGGGGGAGGTGCAGTATGAAATTATCAATGATGATGGAACCAAATGGCGTTATCGTTCAATTTTGAGACAGTAATTCACACTGAACACGCGACAGGCATGACTGACCTGACTCGCCGGAATACTTATCCGTGCGGGAGCCTGCTCTCCTCAATGCGATTCATCCCTTATAAATTGACCTGATTAACCCGCCGTGAATAACTACACCACATATGATTTTTCATATGTGGTGTTGAACTTATATCTCTGTGGAGTATCCTGTCCGTCGACGATCGGGAGGAATGATGTCATTAACACCCTTACAGCTTTTCAAAAATCTGTCCGATGAAACCCGCCTGGGTATTGTGCTGCTGCTTAAAGAGATGGGGGAGCTGTGCGTATGCGATCTCTGCACGGCGCTGGATCGGTCGCAGCCCAAGATCTCCCGCCATCTGGCTATGCTGCGGGAAAACGGATTGTTGCTGGATCGCAAGCAGGGTAAGTGGGTGCACTATCGCTTATCACCGCATATGCCTGCATGGGCGGCACAGGTAATAGAGCAGGCCTGGTTAAGCCAACAGGAGATCGTACAGACCATCGCCCGCAAGCTGGCATCAGCAAACTGTTCTGGAAGCGGTAAAGCGTTCTGCCTTTAAAAATTTGCCGTAACATATATGTTTTTTCGAATGTGATTTTCACGGAGGTGGTATGCTACTGGCAGTTGCTATTTTTGTCCTGACTATTGTTCTGGTTATCTGGCAGCCGAAGGGGTTAGGCATCGGCTGGAGCGCGACGCTGGGCGCGGTACTGGCTTTGATTGCTGGCGTCGTACATGTCGATGATATTCCGGTGGTGTGGAATATCGTCTGGAACGCGACGGCGACCTTTATTGCGGTGATTATTATCAGCCTGCTGCTCGATGAGTCCGGATTTTTTGAATGGGCTGCGCTGCACGTATCTCGTTGGGGAAAAGGTCGTGGCCGTTTGCTGTTTACGTATATCGTTCTGCTCGGCGCAGCGGTGGCGGCGTTGTTTGCCAACGATGGTGCGGCATTAATATTGACGCCTATCGTGATTGCCATGCTGCTGGCACTAGGATTCAGCAAGGGCACGACGCTGGCCTTTGTCATGGCCGCCGGGTTTATCGCTGATACGGCCAGCCTGCCGCTTATCGTGTCGAACCTGGTGAATATCGTCTCGGCGGACTTCTTTGGGCTCGGATTCACCGAATATGCATCGGTAATGGTGCCGGTCGATATTGCCGCCATTGGCGCCACGCTGGTGATGCTGCACCTGTTCTTTCGCAAAGATATCCCGCCGGCCTACGATCTGGCCCTGCTTAAATCACCGGCAAACGCAATTAAAGATCCGGCTACGTTCCGCACCGGCTGGATAGTATTGATTCTTCTGCTGGTCGGTTTTTTCGTCCTCGAGCCGCTTGGCATTCCGGTCAGCGCGATTGCCGCGGTAGGGGCGGTAATATTGTTTACCGTGGCGAAACGAGGCCATGCCATTAATACCGGCAAAGTGTTACGCGGTGCGCCCTGGCAGATCGTGATTTTCTCGCTGGGAATGTATCTGGTGGTATATGGTCTGCGCAACGCCGGGCTAACCGAATACCTTTCAGGGGGGCTGAACGTGCTGGCGGATAAAGGACTCTGGGCCGCGACGCTGGGTACTGGCTTCCTGATGGCTTTCCTGTCTTCCATCATGAACAATATGCCATCCGTGCTGGTTGGTGCGCTCTCTATCGATGGAAGCACCGCAACCGGCGTTATTAAAGAGGCGATGATCTACGCCAACGTGGTTGGCTGCGATCTGGGCCCGAAAATTACGCCGATAGGTAGCCTGGCAACGCTGCTCTGGCTGCACGTACTTTCACAGAAGAATATGACCATCTCCTGGGGCTACTATTTCCGCACCGGGATCGTCATGACTCTGCCTGTGCTGTTTGTAACGCTGGCCGCGCTGGCGCTACGTCTCTCTTTCACTTTGTCATGAGATACTGCTATCAATGAGCAACGTCACCATTTATCACAACCCCGCCTGCGGGACGTCGCGTAATACGCTGGAGATGATCCGCAATAGCGGTACTGAACCCACCGTTATTCATTACCTTGAAAATCCACCGTCACGTGATGAGCTGGTCCAACTCATTGCCGATATGGGGATCGCGGTACGGGCGCTGCTGCGTAAAAATGTTGAGCCATATGAAGAACTTGGCCTGGCGGAAGATACATTTACCGATGACCAGTTAATCGACTTTATGCTGCAGCATCCGATCCTGATTAACCGCCCGATTGTGGTGACGCCGCTGGGAACGCGCCTGTGTCGCCCATCGGAGGTGGTACTGGATATCCTTCCTGACGCGCAAAAGGGCGCGTTTGAAAAGGAAGATGGCGAGAAAGTGGTGGATGATAAGGGCAAAAGGCTGAAGTAAATTTCCAGCGGGACGGTATCATTATCACTGAACAATATTCTGGTGACTATGACTATCATCTGCAGACGCCTCCTGTCTTTGGCGGTCTGCCCGGAACAGGGAAATCAACCCTTGCTCGCCTGCTGGCCGCCAGGCCTGGAGAGCGGTCGCTACCGAGAATGCCGTACCTTTTCTGGAGATAGAATTGACCTGCGCCGATCAAACCCGGCATCGGTATCGCGTGGAAAACCGCGCGGCGGATATTCGCGGCCATATCCTGCCGGACTGGGAAAAGGTGATCACCCGTGAGTATGAGCCCTGGTGCACCGCCAGCCTGACTCTGGATACCTCTGTATTGACCGCCGAAGAGGCGGTCGGGAGGATCCTTCAACATATCCAGTCAGGCGGCCTGGCACGCCGGCAAGCGCGCAAATAGCCTCCCGGGATACTGCCCGGTATCGGCGGCAACTATCTACATAAAGAACTTCACGGCCTGCTGGAGGGTGGTGCCGACTCCCCATAAAAGCGGCACGCTCACCGCTAACCAGCTTACGGTTAACAGCAGCGTGGACGGACGAGCCTCCCACGTGAGCTGGGCATCCTTATTGATGGTATACAGACCTTTCGCCTGCTGCTGCTGTTCCGCGGTCATCGCATGCTCTTCCGTCAGCGGACGCACCAGCTGATTACAGATAAAACCCATCACCAGCAGGCCGGTCAGCACCATCAGCGTAATATCGTAGACGCGCTCGGGCGGAACCCCGTGCGTCAGCTGATACTCGCGTAGATAGTTCACCAGCACCGGGCCGCTGATCCCGGCCGCCGACCAGGCGGTTAACAAGCGTCCATGAATCGCGCCCACCATTTGTGAGCCAAAGACGTCGGCCAGATAGGCGGGAATACTGGCAAAGCCTCCGCCGTACATCGAAATGATAATGCACATCGCGCAGACATAAAGCGCGATATAGCCGCCGTGATTCACCAGCGGCAACGTCCCATACAGCACGGCGCCCAGGCAGAAGATGATCGCAAAGGTCATTTTTCGCCCGCACAGATCGGATACCGATGCCCAGAAAAACCGTCCCAGGATGTTAAACAGGCTGAGCAGGCCGGTAAATCCTGCGGCCATGGTAGCAATGCGTTTCAGCTGCTCGCCGTTCAGCTCATGCCAGCTGAGATCGAGCGACAGCAGTTTACCGGCAAAGATCTCCTGCAGCATCGGCGAAGCCATACCGAGAATGCCGATCCCCGCGGTGACGTTGAGCCACAGCACCATCCACAGCAGCCAGAACTGCGGAGTGCGGCAGGCAACGCGGACGTGCACCTGGATCGTGGGATTATTGCGGATCGTTTTTTGCGCCTTCTCACCCGAAGGATGCCAGCCCATGGGCGGCAGGCGATAGCCAAAGGTACCGGCGAGCATAAACAGCGCATAAATCGCCGCCAGCGCCAGAATGCTTTGCCATACCCCGTTGCCGGCCGGACCGGCGAAGTAATTCATCAGACCGTTTGCCAGCGGCGCCCCCACCAGCGCTCCCCCGCCAAAACCCATAATCGCCATCCCGGCCGCCATTCCGCGCTTGTCAGGAAACCAGCGCAGCAGCGTCGAAACCGGTGAAATATAGCCCAGTCCGAGACCGATTCCGCCGATGACCCCGGCCCCCAGCCACAGCAGCCACAGCTGATGGAAATAGATAGCGACGCTGGATAGCAGCAGGCCACCGCACCAGCACAAAGTGGCAATAAAGCTCACCAGTCGCGGTCCAACCTTCTCAAGCCAGCTGCCCCACAGCGCCGCCGAACAGCCGAGAAAAACAAAAAACAGCGTGTAGGTCCAGCCCAGCATGGAGATTTTCCAGTCGCAATCGCGGGCAAACAGCTGCTGCCAGAACGACATCGTGACGGGGCATTGCAAGGACGCGCTTCCTCCTATGAGCTGCGACATAGGCAGCCAGTAAACGGAAAATCCATAGGCCATACCTATGCAGAGATGAACCGCCAGCGCGGCCGGCGGCACCAGCCAGCGGTTAAAGCCGGGCCTGGCGATGATACGGGGTTTCGCGAAAAAATCGCGTAAGGGAGAGACCGGTGCGGTCGCGATGTTTTCATTCATTTGCGCCATTTTCCTGTCCTTTTTATCGATATTGGCCGACGAATGCTGCGGTCGGGGAACGTAGATAAAAGGCAAGAACGGTGCCATTTGATTAAATTGTGTACAAAAATGGCGACTGAAGCGAGCAAGCTCCGCCGAATGGCTGAGGCGAAAAGCCCGCCATCGGCGACGGGGCCCCCCTCGCGATAAAAATGCCGGGCGCGCTATTATTTTGATAAACGTCGATCTCAGAGTGATACGCCATGACCGGTAACGTTCGGGCCGCCTCCTCCCGGACATGGCCGGAGCGCATGGCTATGGCGTATTTCCCCTGCAGGGCGGGCGAGAGCACCCGCCGCTCTTTAGCTTAAGGTATCAATCCATTCGCTCTGGCGCGGATTCTGCCGACGATAGCAGTGTACCGACACCGCCAGCTGCGTCAGGTCGGTGAAGACCATCGGATCGAGCTGAATATGCTTTTTAATCTGCTGTAGCCGGTAGGTGAGCGTATTGCGATGAATCCCCAACAGCAGCGACGTTTTGCCCGGTTCGGCGTTATTGGCAATAAAGCTGCTCAGGGTATCCAGCAGCACTTCGCCGGAATCATGTTCAAGCAGCTGGCGTACGTTATTGATAAAAAAATTCACCATATAGCTGTCTTCCAGCACCCGGAACAGGCAGAGCATCGCCATCTCGCGAAAGTAGTAGATTTGTCGCTGCGGCTGCACTTTGCTCCCCACCTCAATCACCGACCTGGCGAATCGGATGGCCTCGCGAATATCCGGGGCATTGTCCGCCTGCACGCCAATCCCGATATGGTAATGGCTGATCTGATTGCTGAGAACAAACTCGATGCTCCGCAGCATCGTCTCCTGGGGTTCGCATAGCGTATTGAGGATAAGTATTTCATTGCTGCCCAGCAAAATGACGTCTCTTACTCCGGACAGCTGCGAGAATTCCCGCAGCAGCGTACTCAGTACTTCGCTTAGCTGGTGCTGTTCGACCTGCACGGTCACCACAACCGGCATCAGCGGCGCATTAAAACTGAAGCCAAGCTCCACCAGGCGATGAAGCGCTTCCTGTCCGGCGGGCGCGGCTCCCTGCTCAAGGTACTGACAAAACAGGGTGTCGCGCAGACGCTGTCGCCAGTTGGTTTCCCGCATCTCTACGGCCTGGCGGACCAGCAGCTCGGCGGTGAGCACCGCCAGTTCAGCATAGCGGCTTATTGCCGCCGGGTCGCCGCTGATGCCCACCACCATCACCACGCGATCGTCATAAATAATGGGGTGATTAATCCCGGGATGCACATTCTGAAAACGCGCCGCTTCCGCGGTGTTATTAATACAAATGCGTTTACCGGTGCGTATCACCTCGCGAGCGATTTCGTGCTGTTCGCCGATACGATGACGTTCACCTGAGGCAATAATCTGTCCATGATGGTCAATCACGTTCACGTTATGATGAATTATCGCCATTGCCCGGGCGACAATTTCATTAGCCAGCGCCGTCGTAATAATCATACAGTTATCCGCTTATGTGCCTCTCCGCGCCGTCCGCTCAGAAAGGTTCGTAGAACATTCTCCGCTGCGTCGGCGAGGAGCTGTTCGCATGTGTTCATCGACTCCGCCAGCGGCATAGGGCGCTGGCAGATAGACCACATCGCGTCAATATGGTGTTGATATAATTGCCGACTGCTCTCATCGCGTCCTCCGCAAAGGGCCACAACCGGTACGCCGTGGCGCGCGGCTTTGCCCGCTACGCCCACCGGGGCTTTACCAAATGCGCTCTGACGATCGAGCCAGCCTTCACCGACGATGGTCAGCGCGGCATTGCTAAGATGGCGGTCGGCGTTTAGCAATTCCAGCACCAGGTCAATGCCCGGGCGCAGCGTGCCGCCCGCATAGGCGATCAGCGCGGCCCCCATACCGCCCGCGGCCCCGGCGCCGGGCACTTCGCTGACGTCGTAGCCGAGCGTTTGCGTAAGCTGCCGGCTGTAGTGCGCCATACCCGCCTCCAGCTCGTTCAGCGCCGCCTCATCCGCCCCTTTCTGCGCGCCATAAACCCAGGTGGCGCCATCGGTTCCAAGCAGAGGGTTGGTGACGTCGCAAGAGGCCTGAATTTCGGCTTGCCGTAGACGTGGGTCCAGTTCGCTTAAATCGATGCGCTGGATATGCGCAAGATCCTGGCCCGCGGCGGGAACCGGCAGCAGCGTGCCGTCCTTACGCCAGAACCGTGCGCCAAGCGCCTGGGCAAAACCGATGCCGCCATCGTTGGTCGCGCTTCCGCCCAGCCCGATAATCAGACGCCGGCAACCGGCATCCAGCGCCGCTTTTACCTGTTCGCCCAGTCCAAAGCTGCTGGCCAGACGCACATCCCGCTGCGCTTTCGGCGTAAGCTCCAGCCCACAGCTTTGCGCCATCTCAATAATGGCCCGCTCGCCGGGCAGGATCAGAAACGCGGCCTGCATGGAGAGACCGTAAGGCGAGGTACAGCGCTGCTGCTGCCACCTCGCGCCCTTCAGCTGCGGACTTTCCGCAAGGGTCGAGAGCAATCCCTCACCGCCGTCCGACACGGGCATTTCGACCAGCTCCAGCGCCGCGTCAACCCGGCGCAATCCCTGTGCTACCGCTGCGCAAGCGGCCTGCGCGCTACAGCTGCCCTTAAACGAATCCAGCGCGATAACAATCTTCATGCGTTCTCCTGCGTTAATGCGCTTTGCGCGGCGTTTTATCGGTGGTCATGAGCTGCAACAACATCCCCAGCAGCGCACATCCCGCCATGGTAAAGAAGGCGTAGATATAACCTGCGGGATTTTCCCACCCCCCGCCAAACTGGATGAGCCAGCCCATAAGCAATGGCGAAATGCCGCCGCCGATAAACATCGCCGTGGTGATAATTCCGTTGGCGGTAGAGGTGGCGCGTTCTTCGGCGGAGTCCGAGGCCATTGCGTAATAGATAGGCCACACGGCGTTGGCCACCAAGCCAAAAAATAGCTGAATGGCGATAAGACGCGGCATATTGGTGGCGAAATAGAACAGCGCAATGCCGATACTCATCCACAGACCGCAGACGATCAGGGTACGTTTACGGCCAAAGCTATCGGACAGCCAGGGCCAGATTATCTGTCCCAGGGTACCGGTCAGCGTGAAGATAATACTTAGCCCGGCGGAGGCCGCCAGCGACAGGCCGGAGACGTGATAAAGGTACGGCGGCAGCACAACGTTAATGCCCATATAGACAATTTGCGTCAGTAGGGTATTGCCCGCCGTCAGCGAAATATTGCGGTTGCGCAGGGTGCGTAAAAAGGTCTTCATCCCTTCGCCTTTGGCAACATGGCTGCTTTCCTGCGTCGCCGGGCGCGTCATCCCCTGGCTATCGATATGCTGATAAAGCGTGTTGATGCGATCGGCGGTGGAATATTTCGCCCAGAAGATCATTAGCGGTATGGCGACGATCAGCGCCAGCAGGAAGCAGTAGCGCCAGCTGCCTTCGCCAAATGCGGAAAGCACGAGGCTTGCCACCACGCCGCTCAGCAGCGCGCCAATCGGATAGCCGGTATGATGTACCCCCAGCGCGAAGCCGCGCTTCTCTTTCGGCCACCACTCCGCGGTGTTGCTGACGCCGACGGGCTCGCCCCAGCCGGCCCCGAGGTTGACGCCAACGCGCAGCAGCACAAACGCCGTCAGCCCGTGGCTGATCGCTTTAATCCCGGAAATAAAAGAGAGGGCGGTATAGCCCAGCACCAGCGGTACCTGAAAGCGCGCTCGCTTCCAGCCTGAACCGTAGCGATCGCTCCAGATGGCGCCGGGGATATCCAGCACCGCCAGGGCAACCATAATCAGCGCGACGACGTTGCCCCACTGTTCCGGCGAGAGCGAGAACTCCTTAGAGATGACCGGGCCAAGGCGCAGGATCATCTCCCGGTCGTAGGCGTTAAGCACCCAGATTAGCCAGCAAACGAGCAGCGAAACCCAGGAGAAACGATGTATCAGCCGCTTTTTTGCGCCTTGTTCGCCGGCAGGTGTGTGATTGATTGTTGTCATAGTCGTGTTTACTCCGCGGCGTCGCGACAGCATGGCGCGCGCCGCCAGGTATCAGGGTCAGAGTGGGTTCGCCGGGTATTATTGTTATCGCGGCGAGCCGGAGATTCGCTTAACCGGCAAAGCGCCGTTCCGCTACGCCGGTCACACCCAGGTCGTAAATGGCGAACAGGCTGCCGCGTAGCTGATTATCTTCCGGGAAGCGCGGTAGCGGCGGCTGCGCCATTGAGGTGACGTACAGCACGTCGAGGTTTTCGCCGCCGAACATCACGCTGGTGACTTTTTTCACCGGCATCTCAATGATGCGATCGACCTCGCCCTCCGGCGTATAGCGCACCAGCTTGCCCGCGTAGACCAGCGCGTTCCACAGATAGCCTTCGCTGTCCACGGTGGCGCCATCCGCCGCGCCGCCTTCGCTGCGATCGACGTGGCAAAAGACTCGTTCGCCAGAGAGATCGCCGGTCGCGGTGTTGTAATCCCAGGCGCCGATCTCGCCTGTCCAGGTATCGGCAAAATAGAACGTTTCGCCGGAGGGGCTCCAGCAGGGGGCGTTAGAGACAATGATATTTTTCTTCAACACGTGCAGTGACAGATCGGTATCCAGGCGATATAGCGCGCCGCTTGGCTCCTCTTCGCGCATATCCATCGACCCGAACAGAAAGCGTCCCTGACGATCGACTTTACCGTCGTTGAGCCGGTTAAAGGGCCGATCCGCTTCCGGTTGGTGCAGCAACGCCAGCTCGCCGCTGGCGAAGTCGAGCAGATGAACGCCATTCTGTAGCGCCACCACCGCGCCTTCGCCGTTCTGGCGCAGGGCGAAAGAGCCAATTTTCTGCCGCACGTCCCAGCTCTTAATCGCGCTGCCCTGCGCATTACAGGCGAACAGGCGCCCGTCGAGGCTATCTACCCACCAAAGACGCTGCTGCTCGACATCCCATACAGGACTCTCGCCGAGGCGAGTTTTTAAATCCAGTAACACTTCGATACGCATAAGGCGCTCCTGATTAAGCGTTTTCGCCGCGGGCCTGTTTTGCCGAGGCGGGGGTAGAGGATGACGAACTTTTAATCAATAGAGATGCCAGCGCGCCGACGATCAGTAGCGCGACGGCGAACCATAAGCCGGACGTCGCCGCGCCGGTGCGGTCCTCAAACGCGCCGAGGATAAACGGCCCGAGAAAGCCGCCGCACAGTCCGAGGCAGTTAAGCAGGCCGAAACTGCCCGCCAGCATATGCCCGCTCATAATCGAGGGGAGCCAGTTAAAGATGATGGATTGCATGGCGAAGAACATGAAGGCGGCCAGCGAGAAGCCAAGCAGCGCCACGCCGTGGCCGGCAATTGCGCCAATCGCCATGCCGGTCGCCATGACCAGATACCCGGCCATCAGCATGCTGCGCGAACGCTGTTCCGTTCGGGCGAAACGTGGCAGCAGGATCCCGCCCGCGGCGGCGGCGATCCACGGGATGGCGGTCAGCAGACCGATCTGTAGCGGCGTCAGTTGGCCCCAGCTACCGATGATCCCCGGCAGGAAATAACTCAGGCCGTAAACCGAAAACTGATGGGTAAAGTAAATCAGCACCAGCAACAAAAATACGCGGGTGGTGAGCGCGGTTTTCAGGGAAAAACGGCTCGGCGTATGGCGCGTCTCCTCGGCTTCTTTCTCCAGCACCGCAGTGATTGCCTGCACGTCGTTGCTGTCCAGCCAGCGGGCGTCGGCGGGCTTATCCGGCAGCCTGCGCCAGACGACGAACGCCAGCGCTATCGCAGGCAGCCCTTCGATAAAGAACATCCACTGCCAGCCGTGCCAGCCGGACATTCCATCAAGGCTTAATAACAATCCGCCCAGCGGCGCGCCGATAATATTGGCCAGACAGACCCCCAGCAGGAACAGGCCGGTGGCTTTAGCGCGCTCTTCGCGGCCAAACCAGAGGGTCAGGTAGTAAATAATGCCCGGATAGAGCCCCGCTTCGGCGGCGCCGAGCAAAAGGCGCATCACGTAAAAGGACGTAGGCCCGGTGACAAACGCCATACCGCAGGAGATGATCCCCCAGGTGATCATGATGCGGGCGATCCAGCGCCGCGCGCCAATCCGGGTTAAAAAAAGATTGCTGGGGATCTCCAGCACCGCGTAGGTGAGAAAAAACAACCCGGCCCCGAGGCCGAATGCGGTTGCGGAAAGGCCGATATCCACCGACATGGTCGCTTTCGCCATGCCAATATTGGTACGATCAATAAAGCTGATGATGTACGCCACGATAAGCAGCGGCATCAAATGGCGGTAGATCTTTTTATGGGTGCGCTGTAGCTGCGTCCCGTTTACCGCCTTTTCATTTATTGCGGACATGGTTATTATTTCCCCGTATTCGTGGTCAGAAGCCTTGCCGGGATCGAGACGATCCCGTTCGTCAGCTCACAGGTTGTCGCCGGGTGCTGACCCGAACGACGCCCGGCCCGAAGCCCCACTTCGGGCCGTCTTTTCCTAAGCGCCTTCGCGCTCGAACAGCATAGAAATCCCCTGGCCGCCGCCGATGCACATGGTGACCAGACCGGTGCGCGCGCCGCTGCGCGCCATTTCATACATCAGTTTGACCGGCAGGATCGCACCGCTGGCGCCCACCGGGTGGCCGAGGGCGATCGCGCCGCCGTTGACGTTAACGCGGGCCGGATCGAGACGCAGATCGTTCATCACCGCCAGCGCCTGGGCGGCGAAGGCCTCATTGAGTTCAATTAAATCGATGGCGTGAACATCCATATTGAGACGGTCCATCAGGCGTCGGGTCGCGGGAGAGGGGCCAAACCCCATAATCTCCGCGCCGCAGCCGGCGACAGCCCAGCCGCGAATCCGCATGCGCGGAGTTAAGCCGCGCTGTTCCGCCTGCTGGCGGGTCATCATCACCAGCGCGGCCGCGCCGTCGTTAATGCCGGAGGAGTTGGCCGCCGTCACCACGCCGTCGGCTTTAAATGCCGGACGCAGCGCGGCGAGCTTTTCGCGCGGGGTGTCGCGCGGGTGTTCATCGATCGCGAACAGGCGGGTCGCTTTTTTGCCGTCCGGTACCTCAAGGGCCAGAATCTGCTCGCGGAAGCGATCCTCAGCGATCGCCTTCAGCGCCTTCTGCTGGCTCGACCAGGCGAAATCGTCCATCGCTTCACGGGTAATACCGAAGCGTTGCGCAACGTTTTCCGCCGTGATGCCGTTGTGATAAGGCCCTTCCGGCCAGGTGAGGATGGAGATCAGTCCATCTTCCAGCTCGCCGTGGCCCATGCGATAGCCATCGCGCGCTTTACGCAGGTAGTAGGGGAGCTGGGTCATATTTTCCGTTCCGCAGGCGACGACCACCTCGGCCTGGCCGCTTTGCAGCTGCATCATGCCGTCCGCCAGGGCCTGAAGTCCGGAGCCGCACTGGCGGTTAACCGAATAGGCAGTGTTCTCCTGCGGGATCCCCGCCCGTAGCTGGCAGATGCGGGCGATAAAGCCGCTTTCGGCGATTTGCCCGACGTTGCCGACGATCGTTTCGTCGATATCCTGCGGCGCAAGCCCGGCGCGGTTGACCGCTTCGCGAATGACCGCTGCTCCGAGGTCATGCTGGTGGGTATGCTTAAGACTGCCGTTAAACGTGCCAATAGCGGTACGGACGCCGCTGACAACCACAATATCATTAGCCTGTGTCATCGTTTTTCTCCTTACAGCACCATGCCGCCGCCGACGTTAATCACTTCACCGTTGATATAGCGCGCGCCGTCAGACGCCAGAAACGCCACGCACTCGCCAACGTCTTTCGCCTCCCCGGCGTAGCCCGCGGGTATCTTATTGATCATGATTTGCCAGACGTTTTCCGGGACGCCGCGCGTCATATCGGTATCGATAAAGCCCGGGCAGATGGCGTTAACCGTGACGCCTTTCTTCGCCAGTTCGCGGCAGGCGGTTTTGGTCATCCCCACCACGCCGGCTTTTGACGCTGAATAGTTGGTTTGCCCGACGTTGCCAAGCCAGCTGGCGGAAGCGATATTGATAATGCGGCCCGCGCCGCGCTCGCGCATGCGGATGGCGGCCTGCTGCATACAGAGAAAAGTGCCCTTCAGATTGACATCGATCACCGTGTCCCAATCCGCTTCGGAGAGTTTGTGCAGCATGGCGTCGCGGTTAATTCCGGCGTTATTCACCACGATATCCACCGGGCCAAACGCCTCTTCGGCTTGGGAAAACAGCGCTTCGACCTGCGCTTTTTCACCGATATTGCAGTTGATAAACAGTGCCTGCGCGCCCGATTCGCGCAGGGAGGCGGCGGCGGCTTCGCCGTGCGCGTCGCGATCGGCGATGATCACGCGCGCGCCTTCCCGCGCAAGCACCTGAGCAATGCCAAAGCCGATACCGCGCGCGGCGCCGGTGACAATGGCGGTTTTACTGGCAAGTTTCATAGCTAATTTCCTTGTGAGTCAGAGGATGAATTCCGGGACAGATGTTCCGCGAGGCCGCAGGGCTGCGGGGTGAACAAGCGGCTGTCCATAACCTGAAGATCCGTGGCGATCGCCGGACGAAAATCCATATGCGCCAGGATGTCGCGCTCAAGTTCGATACCGGGGGCGATTTCCGTCAGCACCGGCCCCTCCGGGCGCAGTTCGAAAACCGCCCGTTCGGTGACGTAATGCATGGTTTGTCCTTTGGCGCGGGCCAGCTCGCCGTTGTAGGAAACCTGATTAACCCCGGCGACGAATTTGCGTACCTCGCCTTCGCGACGGATATGCAGCGCCCCTTGTTCACAGGCGATCTCCAGCCCTTTGGCGGTAAAAGAGGAGCAGAACACGACGTGGCGGGCATTCTGGGTGATATCGATAAAACCACCCGCGCCGGGGCAGGAGGCGCCGAGCCGCGTGGCGTTGACGTGGCCGTGCGGGTCCATCTCGCCGGCGCCCATAAAGGTGATATCGACCCCGGCGCCGTTGTAATAGAGCATTTGATCCTGATGGCTTATCATCGCGCTCAGATTACGGCCGATGCCGAAATCAACGCCGCCCGCCTGCTGCCCGCCGTAGATCCCTGACTCCACGGTGATGGTGACCTGCTCGCCGAGCCGTTCTTCGTGAATGATGGCGCCAATAACGTCGTTGGGAATGCCGGTGCCGAGATTGATGATGCAGCCGGGCGTCAGATAGCGGCAGGCAATCCGCCCGATGAGCTTGCGCAGGTCGAGCGGCAGCGGCGCGTTCTGCGCGGCGGGAAGCTGGATATCGCCGCACAGCGCCGGATCGAAGTCCCAGCTGGAGGTCTGGCGGTGATCCGTCTGCGGCTCTTCGCATACCACAATGGCGTCGATCAGGTTGCCGGGAACGGTGATGCTTTTCGGATGCAGCGAGCCTTTCGCCACGCGATATTTCACCTGCGCCAGCACCTTCGCCCCATAGCGTCTGGCGGCGAGAACCGCGTGCAGAACTTCCAGCTTCATCACCTCTTCATCGGTCGTGAGGTTGCCCTCTTCATCAGCATGGGTGCCGCGCACAATGACCACGTCCAGAGGAATGGCCGGATAGAACAGATATTCGTCGCCGCGAAACGTCACGTGCTCGATCAGATCGGGCCGTTCGCGGGTGCGGGCGTTCATCCGCCCGCCTTCCATGCGCGGATCGACAAAGGTACCGAGCCCGACGGGCGAAAGGCGCCCCGTAAGTCCGGCAGCCATCGCGCTATAGAGATGAACGATCTGCCCCTGCGGCAGACACCAGGCTTCCACTTCGTTGTTGTTGATCATCGCCATCCAGCGTGGCGCCAGGCCCCAGTGCGAACCGATGAGGCGCGTCACCATACCCGGATGGGCGAAGTGCTGGATACCGCGCTGGCGATCGCTTTGCCCTGCGGCATGCAGCAGCGTCAAATCGCGCGGCTCGCCTCCGCTCAGAAAACGCGCTTCGATGGCGCCTAAAATGGATTCCGCCGCACCGATAAGCGTCATCCCGACGGTACAAACGGTGTCTCCGCTGGCGACCCGCTGCGCCGCTTGATGGGCGCTGATAAATTTGTTGCTCACTTTTTATCCTCCGTTGATAGCGTGATGATGGATTCCGCGAGGCGCGTTTTAAGCTGCTGTTTGCTCACTTTTCCGTTATGGGTACGCGGTAAAACGCGGGTGAAAATAATGCGCGCCGGCAGCTTAAAGCGGGCGATTTTGACCTTTAGCCAGCCGAGGATCTCTTCGCTGGTCAGGTGGTGCTGACCGTCCGGCACGATAAACGCCACCGGCTCTTCGCCATAGACCGGGCTGGGAGTCGGGATCACGGCAACTTCCCGCACGCCCCGATAGGTAGAGAGGATGTTCTCCAGCTCCAGCGAGTAGATCTTCTCTCCGCCGCGATTGATCATGTCCTTGCTACGGTCTTTGATGTACAGCCAGCCTTCGTCGTCGAGATAGCCAAGATCGCCGGTACAAAACCAGCCCTGCGCATCGCAGCTCGAGCGTCGTTCGCTGTGCTGCCAGTATTCACGGATCACCACATCGCCTTTTAGCCAGATATGCCCGATTTGCCCGGCGGGGAGGGGCTGCTGGCGATCGTTGCGGATCGTAATGGCGAGGCCGGGGATCGCCTGGCCCGAACTGCCGCATTTAGCGCTGCCCCAGACGTCGCCCGGAAAAATCGTCGCGGGTGAGGTCGTTTCGGTGAGACCGTAGATCGGCTGAATCGCCGTATGCGGGAACAGAGTTTTTAGCTCCGCGATCAGTCCGTCGCTCAGGTGGCCCGCGCCGCAGGCAATCGTGCGCAGCGCGGGGAAATCGCCTGGATGGCTGGCGCTCTGCTCGCGCGCAGCCTGGCAAAGCAAGATAAAAATGGTTGGCGAGCCGTGCAGAAAGGTAATGTTCTGCTCGCGCAGGGTGTTGATTACCTGCGGGGCGTTGAACCGGTGCTGTAGCCAGATGCTCGCGCCAAGGCTAATAAACAGCGCCAGCAGCGCCGACAGGCCGGTGATGTGATAGATAGGCACCGCCAGAATGGTGCTATCCGCGGCGGTAAGATGCAGTTTTTGCGTGTAAGCGTCAATCGCGCAGAGCAGGTTGTGGTGCGTGATCATCGCCCCTTTAGGCTCTCCGGTGGTACCGGAGGTAAACATCATCAACGCCGTATCATCGCGGTTAACCGGGGTCGGCAGACGGGTTAGCGGATCGGGAAGAGAGAGCGCCTGCCATTCGTTGAGCGAAATGCAGCGGGCGTCGGGAGTGTGTTTCAGCCAGTCCTGCACGGTCGCATCGAACAGCACGGCCCGGGGGGCGATATGACCCACCAGTTCCTCGCTTTCGGCCTGCTTAAGCTTAGTGCTGAAAGGCACCACTTCGATGCCCAGACCCAGCGCGGCAAATAGGACTTCGCAAAAAGCGGGATGATTCCCCCAGGCCAGCAGGATTCGATCGCCTTTGCGCAGCGACCAGACCTGGTCAAGCTGCGCCATCGCTTGCTGTACACGCTGGTGAAAATCGCGGTACAGATAGCGCCGATCCTCAAAAGCCAGCGCCAGCGCATCCGGGCTGCGGGTGGCGCTGCGGCTCAGGGCCTGGTAAAGATTCTGGAAGTCGGCGGAGGTGCTGCTCATTTGTCTCTCCTGATATCGCGTATTGACTGGATGTAGTCTGGGGAAATTCAGGAGAGGAAATTGCCGAATGGCTCACAATAGAAAATCAACAAAACAGAAGCAATTTTGTAACATTGCACAATAGGCAGGAGAGGCCGGGTAGGGGAGAGAAATCCTCGAATCACACCGGTTTTTATAAAGCCAGAGGAAGCCCTCTTTTAGACCCGTATTAACCGGGCCTAAAAGGGAGAAGGGGATCAGACCTGCCGCTTAGCGCTTAAAGGCATCAAACTCGAGCCGTTCGCCGTCGGGGCCGCGAATAAGCAGGAAGCGCACATTTTCTTCCTCAATCGGCCCTTCATCGAGCGGATAGCCGAGCGCCGCCAGCCGCCTCTGCACCGCATTCAGGTCGCTAACTTCCAGCGCCAGATGATCGATACCGCAGCGAGGAGCGTCAAAAGGCGTTCCTGTGGGCAGCTGGTACAGCTCAAGAACGGCGCCCCCCATTTCAAGGAAAGCGACTTCAATGGCGCCCTGCGGCGAAGGTTTGCTAAACCGCTGCTGGCGCTGAAAGCCCAGCGGCTCATAGAAGGCCAGCGAACGCGTTAAGTCGCTGACCTGATAGCCGATATGAGCAATTTTATTAACCAGTTCACGCATTTTATACCCCCTTACGCACGCACCAGAAACCGTAGAAAGCGACATACACAAAGCACAGGAGCGGAGCGATAAAGGCGATTTGCATATTGCCGCCGTTCATATCCGAGATAATGCCCATCACCAGCGGAATAACGGCCCCGCCGATAATCGACATCACCACGATCGAGCCCGCGGTCTGGGTATCTTTCCCCATCCCTTTGATGACCAGACCAAAGTTTGTCGGCCAGCATGGCGCCATACAGAAGCTGACCAGAATGAGCGCATAGACCGCCAGCATTGAACTGCTGAACACGGCAACCAGTAAAAGGGCGGTGGCGGCCAGGGCAAAGGTGCCGAGCAGCAGCGCCGGGTTCAGGCGGTTCATCAACCAGGTGGCCACGGTTTTACCCACGGCGTAAATCACCAGAGAAGCCAGCAGCCAGTAGGTTGCGGAGTGCTCGCTGGTGCCCTGCTGCACGAGCTGCACAAAGCGAATCGTGAAGCTCCATACGCCAACCTGGGCGCCGACGTATAAAAACTGCGACAGGATCCCGAGGCGAAAGCGCGGGATGGCAAACAGGCGTTTCAGCGTAGGCCCCATGCTTTCTGTCGGGATCTGCTGCTGTTGAGACGGCGTGCCCTTGCAGGACGGGAATTTAATAAACACGAACACCAGCGCCAGTACTACCAGCACGGAGCCGATAATCAGATAGGGCCCGACCACCTGGCCGACCATCTGATGGCGCGCGGCGTCCGCTGCGGCGACGGGCATCGCCAGCAGCTGTTCATGGCTAGGATCGTTTTCGCCAAACACCATCACCTGGCCAATCAGCACGCCGGAAATCACGCCCAGCGAGTTGAAGATCTGCGAAAAGTTAATGCGCTGGGTGGACGATTGAATCGGGCCCAGCAGGCTTGAATAGGTGTTTGCCGACGTTTCCAGAAAAGAGAGTCCGCAGGCGATCACCCCCAGGCAGGCGAGGAACGCGCCGTAGGTCATGATCTGCGCGGCCGGAACGAACAGGAAGCAGCCGAGGGCGTACAGGCACAGCCCAATAATGATCGCCGCTTTATAGGAATAATGCTTTATCAGCGCCGCCGCAGGCAGGGCGACAAAAAAGTAGCCGAGGAAAAAAATCGACTGCACCAGCGCCGTCTGGGTATCCGTTAAATCGAAGCCCTTTTTAAACTGGGCGATCAAAATATCATTCAGGTTGCCCGCCATCCCCCAGAGCGCAAACAGGCAACAGACCAGTAAAAATTGCAGCCAGGGGGTATGCGGTAAATACGCGCTGGTGTCCAGTTTTTCATGGTGGACCGCCGCTTTATCGACCTTATCCGTGATTAGCGTACTCATTGAGCTATCCTCTTAATGGTTTTTATACAGTAGGGTTTAAGCCATTTCATAATCAGAGGCGGCACGTAAAAGCCGTTCTCGTGCCTCCTGGTAATCCGGTAAAGATGATGCGCCCTGCTTTTCGACGCTGACGGCGGCGTAGGCCGCCGCAAATCGGGCTGCGGCATGCAGCGGCTCGCCGCAGGCCAGACGCGCCGCCAGCGCACCGTTAAAGGCATCGCCCGCGCCGGTGGTATCGCGGGGATGAGAAGGAAAGCACGGAATAGGGGATTTCACGCCCTGCTCGCTCAGCAGGGCGCCCTTTGCGCCGAGGGTGATAATGACGTTGCGCGCGCCCTGGGCATGCAGCGCATCGGCGGCCTCGGCCGCGGCCGCCAGAGAGTCAACCCGGCGCCCGGTCATTAACCCGGCCTCCGTCGCGTTTGGCGTGAGCAAATCCACTTTGCTTAGAAAGGCGTGCTCAACGGGCTGCCAGGGAGCGGGATTGAGCACCACGAAGGCTCCGGCTGCTTTCGCGGCGTCAACGACCTGTTCAATGGCGGAAAGATTATTCTCCAGCTGAACCAGCACCACATCCGCGCAGCCGATAGCGGGAATGCAGCCGGCGATTTCATCATCGGTCACCGTCATATTCGCGCCGGGGTCGACGGCAATCATGTTTTCGGCATCGTTGCCGGCCACATAAATCAGCGCATTGCCGGTGGGAACCTCTTCGGCGACCAGCAGCGTCACGGCGTTAAACCCCACGCCCTTCAGATGACGACGGGCAAAATGGCCGAAGGTATCATTGCCAATCTTGCCGATATAGTGAACATTCGCCCCCGCTTTTAGCGCGGCGGTGGCCTGGTTCGCCCCTTTTCCGCCGGCGCTGGTCATGCTCCCGCAGGCCACTAACGACTCGCCCGGCACCGGAAAGCGTTCCACTCTGGCCACCATGTCGAAATTGAATGAACCAAAAACGCAGACTTTTCCTGACATCATTCGCTCCTTTATACGTGCTCGGGGGAGTGCAGCGCGGCGGACAGATCCCGGGACATTTTTTCCCAGGCCTGTGCGAGCGGCATATCCGGGCGGAATAAACCGCTGCTGCCCATCACCAATACCTGCGCCCCGGCTCCCAGCAGTTCACGGTAGGTATTGCGGTTGCATGAGCCGTCGACTTCCAGCAAGAAGTTGAGGCTGCGGCTCTCTTTTAGCTGACGAAGCTGCGCGATTTTGGCGGTCATTTCGGGAATAAACGGCTGACCGGCATAGCCCGGATCGACGGTCATCACCGTGACCTTATCGAGCAGATGCAGATAGTGCTGGATGCTCTCAACCGGCGTTGCGGGATTAAGCACCATCCCCACCTCTTTCCCCGCCTGGCGAAGCATATTGATGACCCGAAAAGCTTCGCGGCAGATGGTTTCCGGATGCAGTGAAATGGCGTCTGCTCCGGCTTCTATCAGCGCCGGGATAAACGGGGCGGGCTCTTCGACCATCAGGTGGACATCGATGGGAAGCGACGTATAGGGCCGAATCTGCGCCACAAAGCTGGCCGATAGCGCCAGGTTTTTCACATAGTGCCCGTCCATCACGTCGACGTGCAGCCTGTCGGCTTTGCCGTTTAAAAAGTGCAGCTGTTCCGCCAGCTTCATCATGTCCATACACATGAGCGAGGGAGAAAGGTAATAACGCATAAGGCCTCTTTTATTCCGGTAGTGGCTGATTTCAGGCAAAGTCTGGCCCTGCCGCGGGAAGCAGCGTTTCGACAATGCGCGTAGTCACCGTCACGTCATGACGGCGTACTCAGGCGATCTGTAGCCCGACGTTATGCCAGGTCATCTCTTTTTCCAGCAGCGGATCGACAAACTTTTCGGTGATTAAACAGTCCAGCTCGCCCAATCCGCCGATCCGCGCGACGCCTGTTCGCCCCAGCTTGCTGCCGTCAACCAATGCCACGGTCTGACGGGCGGCCAGCATCATCTGTTTCAACAGGGCGGCGTGGGCTTCCGTACCCGCATATAAACCGCTATCGCGCTCCAGCCCCTGGCAGGAGAAAAAGAGCGTATCGACGGCGTACTCCCGCAGCGTTCGTGAGGCGGTTTCACCGAAGAACGACTCCTCGGTCGGGGAAAAATCGCCCCCCAGTCCCACGAGATGCAACGAGCGTCTGCTCATCAGCGTTTGCAAGATGCGGATGGAGGGCGTAATCACCGTTAGCGCCATCTCCGGCATCTGCCGGGCCAAAAACCAGCTGGTGCTGCTGCCGTCCAGGACGATGGTCTGTCCCGGCTGGAGACACTGCAGCGCTTTGCGGGCAACGCGCATTTTTCCTTCGCTGTGCAGCAGCGTTCTCTGCTGAAAGCTTCCCTGGCTATCTTCGACCGGCAGGGCGGGCGACACCGCCCGGATTGCCGGCAGCGGGTTCTCCGCCGCCAGCGCTCCGCCATGGCTCCGATTTAAAATCCCTTTCCGTTCCAGCTCGCTCAGATCGCGGCGAATCGTTTCCCTGGAGACCCGAGTCGCTTGCGCAATCTCATTCACCCGCATCACGCCGCGTTGGCCCAGCAGTTCAACAATCAAACGATGACGTTCCAGCGGCAACATAGCTCTCTCCTGAAGTACATAATCAGATTACCTTTCCCTTGCGCAGGGCGTTGAGACCTCCGGAATATCCGGCGAAGGCGACCGTTTTGTCGCCGGTCAATGTGACAGCGTACGCATTTTGGCGTCATATCCGGCAGCGGTTTCGCTCTCTCGCCCGTTATTCAGGCATAAACAAAAACAAACAAAAATAAATGCAATATTGCCTTTGCGCCCGTTTATGCCCGTTTGCGCCCGTTCATCAAGGGCATCGCTCATTTCCCGTCTGCTAATTAAAAGCAAATGAAAATAAAAAAATGCTAATTTGATCACGTTATTTTCATTTGATGCGTTTTTAAATGGATTTAAGCCGATTAAGAGCATTAAATGAAAGCAACTAAAAACAAAGAGCAGGATAAAACCATGAATGAAACAACCCGTCGTTTTGCACGTTTAGTCGACCTGAGCGCAGTCCAGGCCACCAGTACCGAAGCGGACGTTCGCGCCTGCGCCGAGCTGGCTGCCCGATACAACATTATTTCCGTCCATGTGCTGCCCTGCTGGACGCGTTTTCTCAGTACGTTGCTGCCGCAGCAGGGAACGGGAGAGGTAATGATTGGCGGGCCGGTCGGCTTTCCCGGCGGTGGGCATGCGACTGACACCAAGGTTCTGGAAGTGCGGCAGCTGATTGCCGATGGCGCCCGCGAAGTGGATATAGTGGTGAATATCGGCAAAGTGTTATCCGGCGATTATGACTATGTGCGCGAAGATTTGCGCCGCGTGGTGGACGCCGCCGCGCCGGTACCGGCGAAGGTGATCCTCGAAACGCACTATCTCAATGAGGAGCAGATTCGCCGCGTGTGCGATATCGCCGTAGAGGTGGGGATGAAGTGGGTCAAAACCTCCACCGGCTGGGCGCCGACCGGCGCGACGGTGGAAAAAGTCAGCATCATTGCCGACCAGCTTAAAGGCCGAATCGATATCAAAGGCGCAGGAGGCATTCGCGATCTGGAAACGGTGCGCGCGCTTTACCAGCTTGGCGTCCGCCGCTTTGGCATGAGCCACGGCGCGGTAAGCAAAGTGCTGACTGAACTGGAGCAGCACCCGGAACGCTTTCCCGAGCTGAACGCCGATTAAACTGAGAGACCGCGGGCCTGATGGCCCGCCATAAAACGTCACCGGAGTCAGTGATGAAAGATAAAATACTCACGATTGATGTTGGCACTGGCAGTACCCGCGCCGCTATTTTGCGCGTTGATGGCACGATGGTCGGCTTTGCGCAAAGAGAGTATGAGCAGACCACGCCGCGTGCGGGCTGGTCAGAACAGGCCCCGTCTTTATGGTGGCAGGCCGCCTGCGACTGTATACGCGAAGTGCTTTACCGCTATCCTGAAACGGCTGCGCAGATTGCGGTTATTGGCGCCTGCGGGCAGATGCACGGCACCGTCCTGCTGGACGACTGCGGCGAGCTGGTGGAGGACAGGGCGCTGCTGTGGAATGACAAGCGCAGCCAGCCGCAGGTGGATGCCTTTGCCGTGCGCGAAGGGCGGGAAAAGTGGCTGGCGCATTTAAATAATCCGCCCGCGGCGGCGTGGCCGGCTTTCAAATTAGCCTGGTGGCGTGAACATCATCCGGAGCGCTGGCCAAAGCTCGCCAAAGTGTTAATGCCGAAGGACTATATTAATTTCATGCTCACCGGCGCCCTGGCGACCGACTATAGCGAGGCGTCCTGCTATTTCCTGATGGACAGCGAAACCCGCGCCTGGTCTTCGCAAGCCTGCGAAACGTTTGGCCTGCGGGTCGATCAGCTACCGGAGCTAAAACTTTCCAGCGACATTATCGGCCAGGTGACCCCGCGCGCATCCGATACGACGGGGCTGCCTGTCGGTATCCCGGTGGTGGCAGGCACGTCCGATATGGCGGCCTCCCTGCTCGGTTCGGGCGTGTATGAGCCGGGGATGGCGTCCGACTCCACCGGCACCTCGACGCTGATCACCGTGGTGTCGCCGCGGCCGTTACGTCATCCGCTGGTCAATAATCTTCATCTGGCTAACGCGGCCTGGGGCGGATTTACGATTCTGGATGCCGGAGGCGATGCCGTCCGCTGGGCGCGGCTGGCGCTGGCCGATAACCAGATAACGCACCCGCAGCTTTTGCAGGAAGCAGCCGCGGTGCCCGCTGGCGCGGAAGGGCTGCTCTTTCTTCCCTATCTGACGGGAGAGCGCCTGGCCGAGCACACGAACTCGCGGGCGCAGTTCTTCGGCCTGCAGCGCAAGCATCGCCGCGGCCATTTATTCCGCGCGGTCCTGGAGGGAGTGGCCTTTGCGTCCTGGCGCAACCTTCGCCAGCTGCAGGCGTGCGGGCAATATCCGCAGCAAATGATCGCTTCCGGCGGCGGCGCGCGCAGCCCGCTGTGGCTTGAAATCAAAGCCGCGGCGTACAATCTTCCGATATTATCTACGCGCAATCAGGAGAATGGCGTCACCGGATGCGGTATTATCGCCGGGGTTGGCGCGGGGCTGTACGCGGATTTTGCCAGCGGCGTGAGGCAGACGGTGCAGTTCGATAAGCTGATTTCGCCGGATCCCCGTCTGCGGGATTATTACCGCGCCTGCAGCGAGCTTTTTGATACGCTCTACCGGCAATCTGCCGCCTTATACGACAGGCTGGATGCCCTGAGCGCAGGACCCGACTGATAAGCAACGGTAAGCCAGCGCCGCGTCGCGCGTAACGTGCCGTAAATAAGAGAGAGGCAGAATGTTTGCAGAAGAAAGACAGGAGAAGTTGCTCAGTATTCTCAGGGAAAAACGCAAAGTGGCTGTTTCTGAGATGTGTGACGTCTTTAATGTATCTGGCGCCACCATTCGTGCCGATCTCCGGCAGCTGGAAGAGGAGGGGCTGCTGACCCGTACCCACGGCGGCGCCGTCCTTCGCACGCGGGCGAGCTTTGAACAGGCCTCTGACGCGCGCGAAATCGTCAACCTCAGCGCGAAAGAGCGCATCGGCCAGCGTGCGGCGGCGCTGGTTGAGGATGGCGACATTATCGTGCTGGATACCGGCACCACGACCCTGCATATCGCGCGCAATATTCGCGACCGACAAAACGTCACGGTGGTCACCAACGATTATCAAATCGCTCGCGAGCTGGAAGCCAGCCCCTCTATTCAAACCATTCTGCTGGGCGGGATCGTGAAGAAGGGGTACCACTGCGTGGTGGCGATCAACGGACGCTCCATTCTTGATACCCTGAACGTCGATAAAGCGTTTATGGGCGCCAATTCGCTGTCGCTGAAACACGGCGCCTGCGTGGCCGATATTATGCTGGCAGAAACGAAACGCGGCATGGTTGAACACGCCAGCCAGGTGATTATCGTCTGCGACTACAGCAAGCTGAATAATACCTCGCTTGCCCAGTTTACCGCCGCGGATCGGATTGATACCGTGGTGGTCGATCGTCTGCCCGATGACGTTCAGGCGTATCGTAATGCCGGCATTCAGGTGATCTCCCTGGATGAAGAGGCGCACCTCTAGCGTTCTGTTCCGGCAGCGGCGCACCGATTCGGAGTACCACGGTAAAGGACTCGGTGTTGCGCTGCGTATCAACCCGGCGCTGGAGAAAGTGATGGCTTCTCCCGAATATAGCGCAATTAAAGCGCGCTGGATTAAAGCGTCGTTGATTGTGGCGTACAGGAAAGATACCCCCTCAAACGTTCCTGTATGTCATCGGGAGCATCGGCTTATCCGTCAACGAACAAACGGGTTACCGCTTTCCTCCCTTTTTAAAATTTTTCAATACATTATGCGCCTGGCTAATATAATTATTAGCGCGCGGACATTTAAAATGTCACGCGAAACTTCTGAAAAACATGTCCAATGAAATAAAAAGTGGATTTTATTTCACTCTTTATGTCAGAATCGCGTTATGGCAGTAAAACCATATTTTATATATTGTCATTATGCAAACCATAATGAGCGGATACTACCCAACGCTACAGAAATAACATTCTGAGGCGTTGTCTGATTATTCGCATGGAGAATTATCGCGATGCTATCCTGTCTTAAAAACCTCGCTGGTGATTATTTAGGATATAAATCATATGGCAGGAAGAATAAATGAGTTCGATGACAAATAGTCTGGAAAGATTAAGGAAGGAAAAGGAGGAGATAAAGCGACAGCGGCGTGAGTTTAAAATAAAGTTCGTGTGCTTATATGTCTCAATATTGTCACATCTAAAAGCAAATCCTGATAATAAAGTTACCAAGGGTTCTTTTGGCGATGCCAAAAAAATCACCGTGGCAAACGATGGTTTCTTCTTTGATATTAGTTTCAAATATGACTACGCAAGAAATAAAGTGCGGATTATTGTATCTGAAGAAAGCCTGTCTCTGAAAGTCAGGCTCACCCTGCGGCTGACGGCATCAAAAGCGAAATGGCGCATTGTAAAAATATCCCATAAAAAGTTTAAGTATATTTTTAGAGTCATGAAGCCACAGCTGATTGAGGAGCTTATCGTCTTTTTGATCCGCTATCTGTAGATATCTCCTCTCCGTCAATGGGCCAATTAGCCGGGATGCTCGCTTCGATCGTTCTTCCGGCTGCAGGTTGGAATATTCCCTGCCGCGAGTTCCCCCTGGTTTGAGTCGATGAGAATGCCATTAAACGGCATTACTCAATAAAGCCCCCATTAATGCTGATTTTTCCCGCTTTTACCCCTTTTATCACCCGGGTTTTCAGGCGGGATGAGGTTGCCAGAGTAATTTATTAACTCATTGTAAATAAATGAAAAAGTATCATTTTTGTCATGAATGCCTCTGTCAATCACATTTCCTCTCTCGCCAACTTTAAATCTGTAAAAGTAGACGTTTGTCGACTTTTCATCTAAAAAGTTGGGGGAAGGGACTAGACAGGACCATTATTAGGTTATCAAATGGTTAAATTACGTCACATTAAATGTGAATGATTGGCCTGGTGTATAAAAGGCCAACACGCTTTCCGCTGCGTTAAAGCGCTGCGGACATCTTTGGGAGAAGTTATGCATTCCTCTGTTAATAAAAATGAAACTCGGACCTTTTTTGGTCATCCTTACCCCCTCGGTTCGCTGTTTTTCACCGAAATGTGGGAACGGTTCTCGTTTTACGGTATTCGACCATTACTGATCCTGTTTATGGCGGCCACCGTCTATGACGGCGGGATGGGGCTGGCGCGCGAGAACGCGTCGGCCATTGTCGGGATCTTTGCGGGGACCATGTATCTTGCCGCGCTGCCCGGCGGCTGGCTGGCGGATAACTGGCTCGGGCAACAAAAGGCGGTCTGGTACGGCTCGATTCTTATCGCCCTCGGCCATCTCTCCATCGCGCTGTCGGCGGTGATGGGGGATAGCCTGTTCTTTATCGGCCTGATGTTTATCGTGCTCGGTTCCGGCCTGTTCAAAACCTGTATTTCGGTGATGGTCGGTACGCTGTACAAGAAAGGCGATGCGCGCCGCGACGGCGGCTTCTCGCTGTTCTATATGGGCATCAACATGGGGTCGTTTATCGCTCCGCTGATCTCCGGCTGGCTGATTAAATCTCACGGCTGGCACTGGGGCTTCGGCATCGGCGGCATCGGGATGCTGGTGGCGCTGATTATTTTCCGCGTCTTTGCCGTTCCGGCGATGAAACGCTACGACAGCGAAGTCGGCCTCGACTCCACCTGGAACAGCCCGGTAGTGAAACGAAACGGCGTCGGCGCATGGCTGCTGGCGCTGACGGTGGGCGTGGCGGTTATCATCGCGTTGATTGCCCAGGGCGTTATCGTGATTAACCCGGTGGCGGTCGCCAGCGTGCTGGTCTACGTGATTGCGGCGTCGGTGGTGCTCTATTTTATCTACCTGTTCGTCTTCGCCGGACTGAGCCGCAAAGAGCGCGCCCGCCTGCTGGTATGCTTTATCCTGCTCATCTCCGCCGCCTTTTTCTGGTCGGCGTTTGAGCAGAAACCGACTTCGTTTAACCTGTTCGCTAACGACTATACCAACCGTATGCTCGGCTCCTTCGAGATCCCGGCGGTGTGGTTCCAGTCGATCAACGCCCTGTTTATTATTTTGCTGGCGCCGGTATTCAGCTGGGCATGGCCTGCGCTGGCGCGCAAAAACGTCCGTCCGAGCAGCATCACCAAGTTTGTTATCGGTATTTTATGCGCGGCGGCGGGCTTTGGTCTGATGATGCTGGCGGCGCAAAATGTCCTGAGCAACAACGGCGCGGGTGTTTCGCCGATGTGGCTGGTGGGCAGTATTCTGATGCTGACGCTGGGGGAGCTGTGCCTCAGCCCGATTGGCCTGGCGACCATGACCCTGCTGGCGCCGGAAAGAATGCGCGGCCAGATGATGGGGCTGTGGTTCTGCGCCAGCGCCCTGGGTAACCTGGCGGCGGGCCTGATTGGCGGTCACGTGAAGGCCGATCAGCTGGATATGCTGCCTGATCTGTTCGCACGCTGCTCTATTGCCCTGCTGATCTGTGCCGCGGTGCTGTGCCTGCTGATTGTTCCGGTTCGCCGGATGCTGGAAAACACCCGTAGCGACAAGCCGCAGGAGCCCGCGGCTAACGCGTAATCCCGCAAAAACCCGGCGCATTCTGCGCCGGGTTTATCCCTTAACGGTAAACAATACCGCCATCGATCAGAATCGACTGACCGGTAACATAATCGGAATCCGGGCCTGCCAGATAAGAGACCAGGCTTGCCACATCGTCCGGCGTTTCGGCGCGGCCAAGGGCGATGCCTTCCACATATTTTTTATAGGTTTCGCCCACCGGCGCACCGGTAATTTCCGCAAAGCGCTTATCGATTTCGGTCCACATCCCGGTTCCCACAATCCCCGGACAGTAGGCGTTAACCGTGATGCCGCGGCTGGCGTACTCTTTCGCCGCCGCCTGCGTCAGGGCGCGTACGGCAAATTTGGTGGCGGAATAGACGCCCAGCAGCGCGAAACCATCATGACCGGCGATAGAGCAGGCGTTGATGATTTTCCCTTTCTGCTGACGATCGATGAATTTTTTCGCCGCCGCCTGAATACCCCACAGGGTACCCTGAACGTTGATGCGCATGATGCGGTCCACTTCTTCAGGCGTCACATCGGCCAGCGCCTGAACCTGGGCGATCCCGGCGTTGTTCACGATAATATCAAAGCCGCCCAGCTGTTTTTCCGCTTCATCAATGGCGGCGTACACCTGCGCGCGATCGGCGATGTTAGCGACGAAGGTGGCCGCTTTGCGCCCCAGCGCTTCCACTTCGGCGGCGACGGCGGCAATTCCTTCCGGGTTCACGTCGACCAGCATCACCGACGCGCCGTCTTTGGCCAGACGCAACGCAATACCGCGGCCAATGCCCTGACCGGCGCCGGTCACCAGCGCAACTTTATTTTCGATAGCCATGTCTGTACTCACCTTGTACTGATTAATAAACTAGGGAGGCCCGCGGCTGATGTCGTCGTATCCGCCGCGGCGAATGGCACTACTCTATCGGGCGCGATAAGCGTGGCCTACCCCCCTGATGGGGGGGATAATGAGCGGACGGACTGGATTAAGGAGTAATCGCGGTATGGCTTTTATATCCTCGGCGGATGATTCACTGACAGCGTTTGTTCATCAGGAACCTTTATGTTTCACCGGGACGCTGCCGCTTATTTCCACGCGCTTTACGCCGCCCCGTACGCCGGAAAGCCTGCTGTCGCGGGAGCGCCTGCTGCAGCGCCTCGACGGCGCCGTCACCCGCCGTTTAACCCTGCTGCGCGCGCCCGCCGGGTTTGGTAAAACCACCCTGCTGGCGCAGTGGTACCGACACCGCCTTCGACAAGGGGATGCGCTGGCCTGGCTGAGCCTTGAAGAGGACGACAACGCGCCGCTGCTGTTTATGCGCTATCTGCAGGAGGCGCTGCGGCCGCTGTGGCAGGGGTGGAGCCCGTCGTTTCTGCATCTGTTACAAGGCGAGCTTCCGGCCGAGCTCCCCCTGTTTTTTGCTGAACTCGTTAATCAGCTTAATCAGTGTCCGCACCCGCTATACCTGATCCTCGACGACTATCAGTGCATCAGCGACCCGGCGATTCATCAGGGAATGAGCTGGCTGCTGTACCATGCGCCGCCGGCGCTGCATCTGCTTATCGGTAGCCGTAGCCAGCCGCCTTTAGCCCTGAGCCGTCTGCATATGCAGGACCAGCTGCTGGAGATCTATGACCCGGAGCTGCGCTTTAACCCCAGCGAAGCCCGCGCTTATTTCGCTGGCGCGTCGGGGCTGGATCCGCAGGCGATCCCCCGGCTTATCGCGCTCACACAAGGGTGGGTCGCGGGCATGAAAATGGCCGCGCTCTCCCCGGACGCGTCTACGGCGATGGGCCTCGGCGCCGGCTCGCGGTCAATTTCCCGCTATCTGGATGAAGTGATTTTCGCGCCGCTGCCGCCCGAAGTATTCGACTTCCTGCTGCATACCTCCGTGCTTAATCGCCTGCATCCGGATCTGTGCGATGCCGTCTGCGGCCGCCATAACGGCGGCGAGATGCTGAGGTGGATAGCGCAGCACAATCTGTTTCTTTCCGCGCTGGACGACAGCGGCCGCTGGTTTCGCTATCACCCGCTGATGCGCGACGCGCTGCTGCATCGCCTGCGCCACGGCGGGGATATTGATATTCGCCAGCTGCACGATCGCGCCAGCGCCTGGTTCGCCGCGCAGCAGCTGTGGGCCGAGGCGATACGCCATGCGCTGGCCGCCGGAAAATCGGCGGCCAGGGATGCGGAAGCGGGCGCGCAGTCTCTGGCGGAGGAGGGGGATATCGATACCCTGGTGCAGTGGATACGCTACCTGCCAGCCAATCTCGACCCGTCGCGCATCGAGCTTCAGCTTAACCTGGCCTGGGCGTTAGCCCACCGCTTCCGGTTTAGCGACGCTCGCCAGCTGCTCGACGCCATTGAGACGCAATCGGCGGCGCATGGCGGGGCGCTGGCCCACAGCTCGTGGGTGAAGCTGCGCGTAGTTCGCGCGATCTGCGAAGCCTTTGCCGACAATATTGCCCGCAGTATCGCTATTGTCGAACCGCTGCTGCGCGAGGTGCCCTGCGGCGATATCTGGGTTGATGGCCTGGTGTGCAACATCCTCAGCTACTGCCATCTTGCGGACTCCCGGCCGCAGCAGGCGCTGGAGGTGCAGCAGCGGGTATCCGGCGTCAGCGTTGCTAACCGCAACCTGTTCGTGACGGTCTACCGGGCCTTTGTTATGGCGCAGAGCTATTTGCGCCAGGGGAATCTCGCCGAAGCGGAACGTCAGGCCGCGGGGGCGCTGCGCTATGCGGAGCAGCATACCGGCGAGAACGCCAGCAGCGGCGCTACCCTGGCGCCCATTCTCGCCGAGATCGCCTGGGAGCAGGGGAAGGGCGAGCAGGCGCAAAGCCTGCTGGTTCCGCGTCTGGAGACCATCGACAACTTCTGTCCGCCCGACGGCCTTAGCCGCGGCTACATCGTCCTGGCCCGCCAGGCCCGAGAAACGGGGCGGCTCGTGGAGGCCGAATCGCTATTACTGCATGCCGAAGGGCTGGCGGCCCAGCGCGGCTGGCTGCGGGCGCAGGCTCCGCTGCTGGCGGAGCGGATCGCCGTTGCCCTTCACGCGGGCGACAAACTGGCCGCCGACGCGCTGCTGCTTCGTCTGCAGACCCTTAGCCAGACGGAGGCTGCCGGCGGATATATCGCGCTCAGCCAGAGCCGCCTCCTTATCGCCTCCGGCGAACCGTTGGCCGCCGCGCGGCTGCTGGATACGCTGGCCGGCGTACGGGAAACCAGCGGCGAGTGGCTGTTCGCCGTGCGTTTGCGGCTCAGGCAGGCGCTCGCCCTCTGGCGTGCCGGCGAGCGGGAGCAGGCGATGGCTGTCTGCCGACCGGCGCTTGCGCGCGCGCTGCATCAGGGGCTGTGGCGCAGCCTGCTGGAGGGAAGGGAAGAGATGGCTGCGCTGCTGGCGGAGATACACAAGCGCGGCGCGGCGGATGATGCGCTGACCGCCGATATCGCCGCTTTGCTGTCCCGCTTCGCCGCCGCCGGTATCGTGATTGATACGGCGCGTCCGCAGCCGCCCGCGCTGCGCCTGACTGAACGGGAGCAGCAGACCCTGCGTTTAATTGCCGACGGCTATTCCAATAAGGGCGTCGCGCGCGAGCTGGGTATTTCGGCGGAAACCGTCAAATGGCACCTTAAGCAGCTATATGAAAAGCTGCAGGTTAAGGGACGCATCCAGGCGGTAAACCAGGCGCGCGAATGGCGCCTGTTAAGCTAGCGCGATGGGGCGTTCTCGCTCAGCGCCGGGCCGCGGTAATCGCCGCCCAATGCTTTAATCAACGTGATATCGGTGCTGAGCCGCTGGGCCTGGATATCCAGCAGCAAAAGCTGCTGCGCGATGGCCGGGCGACGCGCCTCCTGCGCCGCATAGTAGCTGACCAGCCCGCGCTGATGGTGCGCGCTGGCGCTGCGGGTGGTCACCATCGCCGCCGTCACTTTCTGCTGCTGCAGGGCGGCCTGCTGATTCAAATCGTTCAGCTGGCTGGAGCTAATCGCCACGTCGCGCACCGCATCCAGCACCGCCTGGTTGTACTGCTTAATCAAAATATTGCTCGCCGTACGCGTCGATTTCAGGTTGGCGTTTAAGCGCCCGCCGTCAAACAGCGGCAAATAGAGCCCCGGCAGTATATTGATCTGCTGGAATGAGGACTTAAACAGATCGCCGACGCTCAGCGCGTTGTAGCCCCAGAAGGCCTTGATATCAAAGTGCGGGTAAAAGGCCGCTTTTGCCGCGTCCACCTGGCTCATGGAGGCGCTGACGTAGCCGCGCAGGGCCTGGAGATCCGGGCGGCGGGCCAGCAGCTCAAACGAGAGCGAGTCCGGGAGTGTTTCCTGCAGCGCCGGCAGCGCCACCGGGTGGATCTCCGGCATGCTATGCGCATCAGCGCCGATCAGCGCCCGCAGGGTTTCCCGATACTGCGTTATCGTTCCCTGCGCCGTAATCACCTGCTGCTGCGCCGCCAGCAGCTCCGCCTGGGCATTGGCGACATCGACGCTATCCTCGACGCCGCGCGCGGTACGATGCTCGTGTGCCTGCACCGAGAGGCGGGCGATAGCCTCCAGCTGGTTGAGTAATTCGATTTTCTGAAAAGTTGCCTGCATCGCGAAATAGAGCTGAGCGACGCTGCTGGCGAGATCCAGCTCGATACCGGCGGTCTCCGCCTGGCGGGCGTTCTTTTCGCCAATCGCGGCGGCGACGCGGGCGCGGTCGGCGCCCCATAAATCGATATTCAGCGTCGCTCCGACGCCGACCGTATTCAGCGTGTACCAGGGGCCGTTTTTATCCACCGGCAGGGAGAAGGAGTAGGGCCAGGTAAACTGTTTATTGGTCACCCGCAGGCGGTTTTGCGCCGCCACGGCGGTGGCCTGTACGCCCATTGCCGACTGCGCCAGCTCAACCGTGGACTGCGATTGCGAAATACGCAGCCGCGCCGCCTGCATGGTGGGGGAGTTCTGCAGCGCGCGATTAACCAGCATATTGAGCTGGGGATCCTCATAGCCTTCCCACCACCGTGCCGTCGGCCAGCCGCTGTTCGCCAGGTGGATCACCTGCGCCAGCTCGGCCTGCTGCGGGTTGACCAGCGGTGCCTGGCCGGGATCGTCCTGAATTAACGCGCAGCCGGTTAACAGCGTCAGGGCGAAGGCAAGCGCCAGGGAGCGCCAGATGCGCGGAAGAGGAGTGGTTTTCGTCATGATCGGGTTGCCTGTCGCGGAATAACGGAGGATGCAAAGGGCCATGCCGGCAGGGCGGCCAACGCGTTGACCAGCGGCGCGCCGAACGGATTCGCCGGATCCGGCTGCGGCGCCTGAACGCGCTCAACGGTATTTTGCTGCGCATCGATATCGCTGGCGTAGGCTTCAAGCCGCCGGGCGCAGCGCGCTAAAAAGGTATCTTCCGGCGCGGCGTAAAGGCGATAGCCTTCGCTGAGGCGCAGGATCTCCTCTGCCTGACGAAAGGTTGCCCGCGCCGGCCAGCTTTTGGCTTCCGGCCACGGGTGCGCGTAGGTTCCCAGCGGCTCGGCGGACACCCGGTTAATTAAGGTTTCGCTCTCGGTCAGCGCGGCAAACAGCGGTACCTGCTGAACCTCATCGTTGCGGGCGGCGAGGGTTTGCGCCAGCTGGCGATAAAGCTGGGCCAGACGCGCTTTCAGCTGCGGCGCTTCGCTATCGGGCCATAAATAGAGATGAACAATGGAGGAAACCAGCACGCCGAGCAGGATGCCGATAACCCGGTCGCGCAGCTCGGTAAGGTTGCTGAGCGGGCCAAACCAGCTCAGGAAGGCCAGCGCGAAGGTAAAGCCTATCTGAATGCCGGCGTAGGCGATGCGCTCCGATCCCGCCGCAATCCACGCCGCCAGCGCGAGGACCGGCAGGGTCATCGCCAGCAGGCCGCTCAGCGAATCGGTCCAGGGCTGCACAAAGACGATCAGAAGCAGCGCAATCAGCGTGGCCAGCAGCGCGCCGCCGATGCGTAGCCACGTTTTCTGCATGGTGGCACCCAGGCCCGGCTGGGCGACGATCACGCAGCTCAGCATGATGGTGTGGATGCCCTGCCAGTCGGCGGCGGTGTAAAAAACGTAGCACAGCAGCGTCGCCAGCAGCGTTTTCAGGGCAAAGTGCAGATAGGCCGGATTGGACCACGCGTCCGGCAAAAGCAGCGGCGCTTTTTCCACTTCGCCCTGCGGCAGCGGGATGGTTTCGCCGCGCGCCAGCCGCGCCAGAACCTCGGCGATTTTCTGCAAAATGGCGCTGTTGGCGCCGTCGCGCGGGACAATCAGCGGCTGGACCTCCGCCGCCGCGGGCAGATTATCCGCCAGCGCATTAAGCTGACTGGCTATCCGCCGACGCGCATCGGGATGGTCGTCGCCCGGCTGGAGCAGCGCCGTCAAATGAGAGCAGCTCAGCGCGGCGGCCATCAGCGACTGCCAGGCCTGCGGGCTGGCAGCAATCTCCGGCGTGGCGCGCGCGGCCTGCTGATACAGGGACCGCAGTTGGTTAAACTGCCCGGCAATCTCGGTAACGGTGGGTGGCGGCGTGCCATCGTCCGGCTGGCTCAGGCGCCGCGCCGTCTGGCGGAGCATCACCACCAGCCGGGCTTTAAACTGATAGCCGGGAAACGCCTGCTGGAAACAGGCGTTGACCAGCAGGGTCACCAGAATCGCGGTGTTGATCGCCACCCATAGCCACAGCAGCAGGCGCACCAGAATTTCGCTCTGGCTGGTCATTGACGGGAAGGTCTGGGCGTAGATGACCGCCAGCGCCACCACGAAAAACGCCAGCCCCAGCTTGCCGAGCACCCGCATCAGGTAAATGGCGCAGAAGAACAGGATCACCGAGGCGACCAGGCGGATCAGCGGATAGTCATAGGTCCACTTGATAATCAGCAGCACGCCGCCGAGCGCGACGCTGACGGTGAGCACGAAAACCACGCTGACCAGCTTAATCATCAGCACATTAGGCTGGCTGACGTAAAACACCACGATCAGGGCGACGGCGAGGAAGGGAATATGCAACGTCATAAACAGCACGATCAGCACCGCGCAGCTGAGCGTCAGGCGCAGGGTGTAGTTCGCCCGCCCCGGCGCATCGCGGAGTTCACGGGTGAGAAACGGCCACAAGCTCTGCATGCCGTCTCCTTATTGCGGCTGCAGAACGGCGCTGGCGGAGGCGCCCATACGGAACAGGGCCGGGTCGGGGTCTTTGACGGCGATTTTGACCGGGAAGCGCTGGGAGACGCGGACCCAGTTGATGCTCTTCTGGATGACCGGCAGGCCCTCGATGACGCTGCCGCCGTCGGGCAGAACGCCGGTGCCGACCGAGTCGACCACGCCCTCAAAGGTACGGCTGTGGTTGGTCATCACGGTGATTCTGGCCGGAACGCCGGGCCGCACGTTTTTTAAATCGGTTTCGCGGAAGTTCGCCACCACGTACCAGTGGTCGTCATCCAGCAGGGTAAAGACCGGCTTCAGGGCCGAGGCGTACTGGCCGATCGTGGTTTTCAGCGCCACCACCACGCCGTTAAACGGCGCGCGGACTTCGGTAAATTCAAGGTGCAGCTCCGCCAGCGCAATCTGCGCGAGGATGCCCGCCCGCTGCGCCACCATGGCATCGACGCCGGTCACGGCGGCGGAAGCCTGTTTCGCCTGCAGCAGGGTGGCCTCCAGTTCGGCGCGCGCCGCTTTTTCGGCCGTTCGCGCCTGATCAAGATCCTCCTGGGAGGCAAACCCTTGCGGTACCAGCGGCTCAAGACGAATGCGTGAAGAGGTGGTCTGCTTAACCAGCGCCTTAGCGCGTTCAACGGCGGCGCTGACCGACTGTGCGTTGTACTCCTGCGCTTTGATTGTGCGCTGGGTCAGCATAATCTGCGCATCAAGAGTGGTCAGGCGGGCTTTGGCATCGTCGAGCATCGCCTGGTAGGGGCGAGGGTCGATGCGGAACAGCAGGTCGCCTTTTTTTACCCGCTGATTGTCGCGAATCGGCATCTCGACGATCCGCCCGCTCACTTCCGGCACCACGTCGATGGTGTCGGCATACACGTAGGCATCGTTGGTTTCCGGTGAGGTTTGTAGCTGCCAGATAACCAGAATCAGCGCCACGATAGCGGCGAGAACGAGCGCCAGCAGGGGCCATTTTTTGCGGATAACGCTTGAGCGGGATTGAGTCATCGGTATCTAGTTTACGAAGAGCAGGAACCACATAATCGTGGCGAACAGGAACATCAGCGCCAGATAGCTGAAGACCAGTGGAGAAAATCTCGACTGCCATCCTTTACGCACAATCAGGATATGGCAGGGAATAAGTAACAGCGCGGCGCCTGTTAAGCAGAAAAACCAGCCCGGGAATGCGGCGCCTAATACCGGAATCGCCGGGGATAATGAGCAGCCGGAGAGTGTAAATAGCAAGAATAAGAGCGCAGGGCGCGGCAGCTTTACAATGCGATTCAAGGCTAAATACCTGAGTGCTCGGGTTAGGATGGAATGAGTTTAATCTCACTGCCAGGGAAATTAAAGATGGATATAACAGAAGCGTCCGTACTTTATCGGCAATCAGACATTTTCTTTGGCTAAAGAGTGCATAGAAAATCATTCATTCTGCATTAACGGCGTGCAGCTACCGAAATAAAATTTCACCCGTTACCGATAGTCAGCGGTTGTTGACAGGACTATGCTTAGAGACAAAGTTATAAAAAATAGTCAGAACTGAGGCAATGTCATGGATAAAGAACTATTAGACGCGGGCTATCGCGCCTATACCGGCGAGAAAATCGATGTCTACTTTAACACCGATATCTGTCAGCACTCGGGCAACTGCGTGCGCGGCAGCGCGAAGCTTTTCAACCTGAAACGCAAACCGTGGATCGTCCCCGATGAGGTGGACGCGGCCACGGTAGTTAAGGTTATTGATACCTGCCCGAGCGGCGCACTGAAGTATCGCCAAAAATAAGCGAAGCGAGGAAACGATGGAAATACTGGAAGGTCATAATAAGTTTTACGTCAATGACGCCGACGGGAATCAGGTGGCGGAAATTGTTTTTGTGCCCACGGGCGAGCACCTCAGCATTATTGAGCATACCGACGTTGACCCCAGTCTGAAAGGGCAGGGGGTAGGGAAAAAGCTGGTGGCGAAAGTGGTAGAAAAAATGCGCGGCGAGCAGCGTAAAATTATTCCACTATGCCCGTTTGCCAAACATGAATTTGATAATACCCGCGAGTACGACGATATTCGCGCCTGAATAAATGCGCCAGCATGCTGGCGCAACAATTTGAGTCGAGAGCTGACGGCCGCGTATTGTACCGCCTTCTATTACAAGCTAACCCTTTACCAGCCATATGGCTGGTAAAGGTTATAAGCTATTGGCAACCGCCGAGTTATGGCAAGAGATTACTCATAGACAAATGTTACCCCTATAATCGATTGCACGTTACCCGCGGTAATCGGGTCGCTGGTTCGCGCGTAGGTAGCGGTCAGACCCAGGTTCACCGGTGAGGTACCTACTTTACCCAGCGAGACGTTACGGTTGGCAGGGACCACGGTACCATTGCGCGTTATCTGTACGCCAATGCCCTGCGCTGGCGAGGCGGAAGCAGTGTTGCGGAAAATGGAATTGCTCCTGTCCGCCGTTGTCCCCGTCAGGTAATAGGCGATATTTTGATTTTGTGCGCAGTGAATCGTGACCGGAACGGCCATGGTGCCCGGATAGTCTGGAAGCGTGACGGTGACATCTCGGGTTGACACGTCGCAACCGCCAGTGGGAATGACGACATTATTATTAGCGTAGATATTCCAGGTAAAATCCTTGGGGTTTCCGTTGCTGGCAACTTTATGCATATTAAGTCTCGCTATGAGTTCGCCAGCATTAATCACGACGCCGCCCGCGGTGCCGGTTGCTGTAAGGTACATACGCAACGGCAACCCGAGATAGTTATTGTCGGTAACGATATATTTTGATGAACTACTGTTCAGCGGTAGTGGGTAACTATTTGTATTCCAATAAATGCTACCGGTAAACGCTGCCAATGCCCCACCGAATGCAGTACCGTTGGTGAGATTAATGTAGTCAATAAGTTGGTTGCTTTCGCTTCCGTCGTCATTTCTACAGAATATTGAAGAAGATAAATCGACAACCAGGTTTTGCCCCACGCCAATAGAAGGCGCCAGATTGACGTAAATATTCGCTGAGCCGGAGTCCATTGTTTGCCCGGTATCGGGAACTTGACAGGAGAATGCCGCGGCATCCAGCGACCAGCCCATCAGAAGCAGGGAAGTAAACAAAACGATAATTTTATTCATTAACACATTCTCCTGGCTCAGGCGTAGGTATAGGTGACGCTAATCACCGCCTGAATAGTTCCTTGCGTCGCACCGCCGTTGACGGTCAGCGCCCTGACCTTTAGAGGAAAGCGGGTTGATTGCGTCGACGCATCTACCTGTACCGTTTTTGTGGCGCCGGTATTCAGCGTGTTTCCACCCTCATCCTGCAGCTCAAGCTGGATATTGCCGGCGGTACCCTGGTTCTTGTAATAGCCGGTGGCGTCCGTCGTACCGCTGAAGCTGGCGGTGACCCGCGACGTGCCGACCGGGCAGTTGTTTAAATCGAGAGCGGTGCTTTGCCAGGACGATGCGGAACCTGCTGATACCAGACTGAAGGTACTGAGTTCCCCCAGCTCGACGCTGGCGTTGGTCGTTGAAACCGTGCACGGTTTAGCCACCACCTTGCCGTTAACGGTAATGGTGACGTCGGCGGCCTGTAGCGCCGGGGAAGATGCGGCCAGCATTATTGCCAGAAGCCACCCGGTATGAATCCATTTCATCAAAGCCTCCGGTTACTGAAATTCAAGCGTGAATGTTGCGGTTGCATTAACGTGCCCGGCGGTCACCGGCACCCGGGTGGCCATCAGCCGGGCGTAAAGTTCAGCGTGTTGGTCTGGCCGGGGTCAGCGTGGTCCAGGGGATCGCTGACGATGCGGCATTGAGCGGCAGCGCCGTCTGCTGCGCGCCAAGGATCTGCACGCCCATCCCGCGCCGCTGAGCCCGCCGTCGAGCTGTAACAGGTCGGTGTTGATGCTGTCGCAACGCCAACAAAGCCGACCTTCACCGCGGTGACCGAGTGCCGCAGGGCGACAGCACGATACGAAACGGCACCAGCGGCGTGGTCGCCCCAACAGCACGAAACTGCTTCGCGGCGTTATCCATCAGGTCGACGGTAAAATCTTTCGACTCACCCGCCACGGCGCAGGCGTTATCGCGAACGTAGCCGCTGATGGTGATGGTGCTGTCCGCCGCGCTGGCGCTGGCAACCACCAGCGACAGAAGGGCACCGAGGAGATAAACAGGTGTTTTCTCATCATGACTTCCTTAGCGGCAGACTGCCGACAGCTGGCTCAATGCCTGGTTCTTGCTTTCCGGCGGCAGGCTGTAGTCAGCCTCGCAGCTGGCGTTCGGACCTTCGCCCCATTTTGCCTGCACCTTGCCCGCCAGCGGCATCCCGCTCAGGTAGACCTGGCCGTTATCGGCGATGATGCTGCTGGCCTGGCTGCCGTCAGAAGTCACCAGCGCGCCAAAGGGAACCGGCTTACCGTTGTAGGTGAGCGACATCAGCAGCTTGAGCCCGACGTGGGCCTTAAATTCCGCACGAACAATGGCGCCGTGGGTCGGCACCACGCTGGCCACCGCATCGTCCAGGTCGACGTTATCGGCCAGGCTGTTGGTGTCCAGCGCCACCCGGTTTTCCCGGTATTCGGTGGCGTAGGGCAGCACGGCGTAGCCGCGCCAGTCGGTCTGAACCCCGGTCTGGTTTTCCACTTTGACGTTGCCTGCGCCGGGGGCTTTGATCAGCACCACCGTGTCGTTCATCGGCTGGCTCAGCGTGACGCCGTCGGCGTGGGCCAGCACGCCGCCGCTCAGGCCG
>NZ_ALNJ01000155.1:0-9364 GCF_000293135.1 Klebsiella sp. OBRC7
GCACCGTCGCTCAGGTTGTACCAATGCTGCATGCAGTGAATACGCAGCATGGTCTCCAGCGGATAGGGCCGTCGGCCATTGCCCGCCTTGGGATAAAACGGCTCGATGACAGCGGTCATATTCTGCCATGGCAGAATCTGCTCCATGCGGGAGAGGAAAATCTCTTTTCGGGTCTGACGGCGCTTAGTGCTGAATTCACTATCGGCGAAGGTGAGTTGATGGCTCATGATGTCCCTCTGGGATGCGCTCCGGATGAATATGATGATCTCATATCAGGAACTTGTTCGCACCTTCCCTAGCTGAGCGCATTTTGCAACGCGGACTGAGTGGTCAAGGTTGACCTTGTCGAATTCAGCCTTCAGTTGCTCATCTGGCTTAGCTTCGTTAACAGTTACCAGAATCCGACTAGCATACTCGCTACCCTTGGCTTGATTGCCTACCATCTTACCCAGTACACGGCCAGCTTTTGATTTCGCTTCAGTCAAACGTTCCTCGCCATTTTCGAGGTAGTCTTTACATGCGATAACAGCAGCAATCTCGGAAGCATGAACTTTCATCACGTCATTCAGTTCGTCACGAGATGGAGAGCTTTCCGCTGATATTGCGAAACTTGATGCATTAATTGCAAATAAACAAACAACCGCATTTAATATTATTTTTCTCATCACAGGTTTCCTTTTTATTGGTTACGAGGCAATGCTGCTTCAGACAGCTGGTAATTCAATATTGATAAGTAGGCCAGAGGTATAGTTGCTGCCGGGATTAACCATTCATACCTGAGCGAAAAGTATGACCACGAAAGTAAAACAACACCAGAGATAGCTGAAAATGCGAACAACGGCCCAATATTCATAAAAGTACTTTTACAAATGACTGGTATACTTTTCAGCAGAGAACCTTTACACCGCGTAACTGTTGGTATGAATAAAACGAGCATTGGCGTAGCGATAAATACGCTCAAAGTGGCAAGGGCGTACATATTGAAATACACTATTAGGTTGGAGTAAGCCAGACTAATGCTTGTTAATGTTGGTTGTTTATATTCAACATGGTTGGTTTCACCCGCAACCGCTGAAGCAATCATAAATTTGACTAACCACAATATTACGATCATTAGTACGGTCAGGAATAATGCATAAACTAACACAACGATAAAGTTGCGTAGTTCTTCCCAGATATTCAATCTTAGCTCTGAGCTTTGATATCGGCATAAGATAGCCGTAAGGTAGAGGGTGAGTACAACTGGCTGTAAGATAAAAAATGCAAGCCCCTCCATTGTCACATTTTTCATGATGAGTGTCAGGAGTCCACCACCAGCAATTATCGGCAAGAATATTGCCAAAATACCATGAAGAGATGCCATTGTTTTCATGGAGGACAACATTATTTGTTTGGTATCTTCGAAAGATAATTTATTGATGAGAAATGCTGACATTGTGTTTCCTCTTCATGTAGTTGGCTCAATTGTCGCATGTTGAAAAATTTGAATAGCATTTAACATCGACAAACTGACGGCTTTTTCTCTATCTCATTTTTTCTGTTCAGTTACGGGTGACGAAATTAACTCGACCAGCTCTTCCTTTCCCCACTATTCATGGGCATCAACGGAGAAAAGTTTTATGGATTCTGCGGTTCCTTCAAAGGCGTTGTCATAGCAACCCAGAATATTGATGTCGTAACCGGGCCCAGCTTCTCGGGTTAAAAGATGCTCCTTTGCGCTCCCTGGCAGTATTGCTATCAAGCGTCCTCCCGGTTTCAGGAATCTCATCGCATGTTGAAAATGTGCAATCCAGCGTGAGTCACTAAATGGAGGATTCATCAGAATTCTTTCAAACAAGCCGGTATTTTCAGGCTTGACCAATAGAAAATCATTAAGGGTGACGTTCCAGCGCAGGCCAGTAATTGCAACAGCTGCGGGGTGTATATCAAAACCAGTAACATCCACCCCCTCTGGTAACCCTTTCAGTAGCGCACCAAGACCGATATTCGGTTCCAGCAAACGCATACCTGAAGCCACCATACATTCATCAATTGCTCGTTTCTGGAGTTCTCCGACCGTTGCATAGAACTGGTGCGTATAGCGGTCAGGTATAGAACCATGTAATGCCAGAAGTTTGAATGCTTCAACGGGGCTAAAGTCAAAGTCATATACTTCTCTATATCTTCTGACAGCACCCAATGACTCCCATATGTTCACCAGTTCTTTTTTCTCACTAACAGACTGGTTGTCCCGCAGGATAAAAGTGTGCGGCCCCGGTGACAGGTGTTTGCCCGCGTTCAAATGGTCAGTGGCATATGATATTAAGGAGTTAACAGCAGAGAATGATATCAACTGCGACCGATATTCATTGGTTTTTACAGTTCTTGCGGAGTTATGGCCGGTGGTGTATCGGCGATCGAGAGGAATGCAGCCTGGCATTAAATGGGATAGTACCAGATTGAGATTGTCACAAGTTTCCTCCTCAATCAGGATATGCACATTGCCGTTAATAAACCCCTTCACTTTAAGACTATCGTTATCAATACTTACCCATTCGCCAGGGTTACTCATCATGTACTCTTTGACCGCAGCCGAATTCACATCCTCAGCACCGCTTCGTCCATACATCAGTCCAATAACCTTACGAAGGTCATTAAAATAGTTGAGATAGTCATAGGATCTGCGGTTATCTCTACTTGGTAAGCAGCTGGCTATGATGAGTTTGTTGCTGAAGCCCTGGGCACGGTTAGTCTTATGCAGAGCGGAGAGCTTTTCAAACACACCATGAACCATCTGGGCGAAGTAGTCTTTTTTCTCTTCATTCAATGCGAATGCGGTAGAAAAGATACTTTCTTCGTTGAAGGGTACAGGCTTAAGCTTCTCAAAATTTGATTCTGATGATTTTCGCCATGCCCTCAATCCTTCGTTCCAGTCATCGTATCTTTCGGTGGGCATAAATGGTTTTACGCCGGTCAGATCGAGCAGCTTTTGCCAGTACTTTTCATCGAGAGCACAGCGGGCCCGTTCTATACAGAACAAATTTTCTACAGCCAGCGTATATTTGATGGAATTGTCACAAGAATCACAGAACATGCGCCATGCTTCATCATGCCGGTTCCGCATCACTGCATCATACATGGCCTGCATGTGCTTCAGTGTTGTGTTGTATTCCACCAGCAGATCGCGCATGGCATTTAGTTTTTGAAAGCCGTCATGTTCAATGAGGCCACTTTGACTGTCTACGGGATTAGCATAAAGGCTGAGGACGTCTGATTCATTTTCATCGTTATTCGCTAATACAGCTGTCGGTAGGTTCATCAGATTTCTCCAAATAGAGAAATTATGAGACAGGTATGGCAGGTGACGAAGCAAATCGACGAACTACATAAGCCGGGATATTTGGGGATACCGTGAAGTACATAGCACGGCGGAAGTCCAAAAAAAGAGACCCCAGTAAGGGGTCTTAAATGAGGTATATATAACTATCAGATCACAGAGCCCGAAGCAGACTACTCAACGTCCTGAATTTCAGGAAGCTTCAACCCTTTCGGATAGAAGATTGTATGAACAGTCAGGTCAGCCAGGAACGTAGATTTGATAATTAATTTTATTATAGGGTTAATACTATCCCAAGAATCGGGCGAATTCCAGATAGTGGCATCACAGCTTTCAGGATACTGGTTAACTCCAGGAGCATGGCCAGCCGTGCAGCGCATTGGGTCGGTTGATTCATGCTCGCATTTAGGGCAAATATAGCGCCGCAGCTGGTGTTCACCTAGGTCTTGGTCAAAATCGTGAGGAGTTTCCCAGCAATGAACATCTTCAAGCTCAGGTAGCCTGGACGGAGTGTAAAAAGCCCACGGCACTTCCGTACCTCGCAGTACCTCAAGTGCGTGTATCACCCGCTCAGGCTCGATTTTAAGCACGTCACTGTATGCTTCTATTCGATCACGTAACAGGCTGGCCATTACAGAGATTGTATGGATATCGATACCGGCTGCTTGAGCGTCCCTTTCCAGCTGCTCAATAACGACATCAATACTTGCTGGTGGTGCAGACATAAATAACTGCGTTGCGGCTTCTTGTCGTGACATATACGAAGGTTCCTTCGGTTACCGGTGACAGTAACCGATATTTTCCCCTCGCTACAGCTGGTCACGAATTTTTTCAGCTTGTACATCGGATACCAGAACACAATCACCTGTTGCAGAATTACAAACGTAATATTTTCCGTCCTGATGCTGCTGTAATTTCAGTTTTGTACCCGTAAGTGACACTGTAACGCCACTTGCTTCAAACTGCCCTTTGTTGGTGATGAAAAAGTTGTTTTTTGCGAGGGTTCCGGCTTTCAAATCAACGCCTCTGATCACTTCACCCAGGTCCCATTCGTTCATTACTGAGCGTTGTTTATGGATCAAGGAGCCAAGACAGACAAACACCACGACACTGATTGCAGCAAGACCCATAAGGTTTTTAAACGAATGGTGGGCTTTCAGGTCAAGCGTCTTCGCTTCTACCAGCTGCTCGGACGTTAACTGGACAGCTCGATTGTTACGCGAAGGACGTTTACGTTGGTTAGCAGTCATGGTTCACCTCTGTTTGAAGGAGAGATAATTTTAAACCTGCCAGTATATAAGCGATCTGAATTGGGTGAAGCGAATCATCAATGCTCATGGCCAGTCTACCCTTCTGATTGGTATCTACGGCTTTGCTGCCTCGGTACTGGTATCCATATCTCTTCCTGGCAAGTTCCAGGCCAGCCAGCATGTACTGGACTTGCTGTAACGATAATGAATCAATTTGCAGAGACTTGAGCCTGTTTTTTTGCTGGCACAGACCAAATAACTCCCTCGACTCGAAATCGTCGGGGTAAGAGTGTAGTAACCCATCAACTGAGCAGGCATTCAACTTATCGAATTCACGTTCAATACCCTCGACCGAGAAATGTCGGTCTCGAACGGACTCGACTCTACATTTGCTGAGCTGGCCATCTGGTGTGGCTACAAATATAGTTGCGCCTTCGGTCAGGTCTCCAGTCCAGTTTGTATGATTAGTCATATACGCTCCGTAATGGGCCTACTAAACAATATTATCACGGCTGAATATTTGACGAAGCAGTGCGCGATACGCGCCATGATAATGTTAAATTAGTCGTTTATTTGATAGCACCATTTTTCTCTGAATACTGTTCAAACCAGAAAACAATGGGTTTCTCTACAATGCTTATCTGGCCGAATCTTTCTGCCGTTCTGAAATTCATACTACTCTTCCGTGCCCTTTCAACCTGTAAACTTATTTGTTTGCGGAACATTTCCAGTGAATATGTTGTTTTGAGCAGATTGCAGGGCGCACAGGCTGGGAAAAGATTTTCTAAGCAGTTGGCACTTTCATTAAACACTTCACCGGTAGCCTTAAGCTTAAATTTCCCTCTGGCCGCAGCTTGCATATCCTGGACGGATTTCCTTAGCACAGGTTCTACGTGATCAGCGTGCCAACCTTTTTCTTTCAGTACCTCGCCACAATATGCACATCGACCACCAAATTTAGCCCTCAGTACTATTCTTTGTTTTTTTGACAGAGACATAATAAATTCCTTGTGGAACTAAGAGAATCGGCCATCGTCTATTGATTCAGCGATGTTGACTGCCAGGGCGTTATCGTCCAAGCCTGACAACGTTTCATAGCGAAAGACAGGAATGTGAGTTCTTTTAAAAAGGGCAATAATGAACTCTCCTTCAGGCTGAGCGCTGATAGCATCTTCATTGATCATTGCTAGCACTAGTTCCCCGGTATGCGCATCGGAGAGAACAAAATCGAACACGAATTCATCTGCGTACTGTTGCGCCTGAAGTACGTCAACCGGGGCAACCGGTTCATCTTCGAGCTCCAGCTCTACTAAGTCCCGGGCAAGCACCTGGGGTGCGATAATGTACTGACCATTGAACACCGCACTCAAGCGCACATAAAGATCCATCAGGACTTTTGGCAATATCGAATTTTTTTTGATGAAGTACTCGCTCAACCCATCAAGTGCGGCGTTCTCGTCGGCATCGGCATTAATATCTGCCTGCTGATCATGCTCGTCCAAAGGTTGCTGAGTTTGTTGTTGTTCTCGTTTTGTTCGACTCGCGTAGATAAGTATGAAAGCTGCAAAGCACACAAATGTCAGAAATATTGCGAGAGCGATTATATATTTTAGAGTCATGGGTTCATTCCTATAGTCTGGAGATACTCAGGCTCCTTGAACTTCATATTTTCGGGTATATGCCGCATCACCTTTTTGATGTATGGTTGTTCAATTCTCTTAAGCGTATCTAATTGAGATTGATAATCCTTAGTTCTCAAATCATGCTCAGCACCCAGTTGTCCTAATAACGTCTGAAGTTTCTTTAAGGCTTTGCTGCACTGCACTTCGGCATTATCCAGCTTTTCAATATTTAACCAGGAGAGAATATCGATAACAGGATTTATAGTCAGATCGACAAACAGATCAAGCGTGTCATCTGGTAAATTTGAATCAATAGGTGATTGCCGGGCAGGCATTTCATCTGCTAATCGCTTAAGCGCACCCATAGCTCTCTTTAACGAACTACTCGCAGAGGATGTGTCTATTGCTGAAAGTATGGATATTGCTTTACTGGTAGTAACCATATCCAGAAATTCAGTTGTGGAAGCACTATTACATTCATCCTTTGCTGTTTTTAATAGTTCACGGGCATTTTCTGCAAGTTTGAGTCGTCTGCCTGACTCGTTATATTTTATCTGAGCTTCTTTCCAGCAGTTGACTAGATGCTGATAAATCTCACAATCTGGTGATTTCGAAATTTCTTCCAACGAGGACATAACTACGTATTGAAGAAAGATGCTCCTGCATTTTGGCAGCAGCAGGTTAAGATGCAATTCACATTCGTTCAGCTTTTTTCGCGCCGGTGTCTCTCTGAAGAGACCAATAAATAGCGCCCACAATGAAAACTGACGATCTCTTGTCTCTTTAACCAACTCTTTAACTGCCAGGGCTCGGGCAATGTTAGCATTTTCAACCTGGCGTGATAACTCTTGGAGTTCTGTAGCTGTAATCATCTCTCAGCCCTTTAATGGAAGGTTTTTTCTGGTTGTTTGGCTTCTGCCGCGACACCTTGTTGTTCGTCTGACGGCGTTGTGATGAGTCCTGGGCTTTCACCCCCGAGGGCTTTTATCATTGTGTCCAGAACCTCCATAACAACAGAGGTAAACAAAACGAAATCGGCATCAAATCTTTGGGCGTGATCTTCTGGCGAAATGTCATCGTTCTGTTCAATAAGTTCTTCCGTAAAGGTCAGTCGTGAAAAGATGAAATTGTCATTCAGGATGAAAAACATCTGGTTCATCCAGCCCAGTGCAACCTTTGTCACAAGCTTTCCGGCCTCGATGTGATGAGCGATCTCATCACATATCAAATCCTGGCGTTTTGTTGTAACGACCCCCCCGTTTTCGAGCACATCTTTGAGCGTGGCTTCGTCGCATAAAGCTAGGCCAGGCGGCAGACTTCCTGTTTTGACCCACTCTGTTAACGTCAGTTCTACCGGCGTTTCCAGCGTGAATGGGATAATTGGAAGTGAGCCAATAGTTTTACGTAGCAAAGCTGTTACATCATCTGCTTTTTTATGGCTGGTGGTCTCAACAAGCAGTAGACGTGATTTAGTATCCACCCAAATGTTTGTAGTGCTGTATTTGCTGAAAGCCTTTGGTATGAGCTCAGCGAGCACGGCATCGTTGACGGCCTGGATCTCCATTTTCTTTAGCCTGCGGTTTTGCTCTTTCTCCAGTTTCTGAACCCGGGTTCGCACAATTTCTTTGATGGTCGCGGGAGGAAGTATTTTCGATTCGTGCTTAACAGTCAGAAGAATGAGATTATTCGACTCATGCTTTAACAGCTCGACATCTTCACCCAATGGCGGGATCCATCCTGACCGTGCCATATCATTAGGCCCGCAGGGAGTGTATTTCAACTCACTTAACTGTTCATCCAGCTTGTCTAATTCCAGAGCTTTTTGGATGCGGTAGACTACAAGGCTTTTGGGTTTAAATTGGCTCATCGTGGCCCTCAGCTGTTGCTTGATTAATTTTAATAAGGTCAGAGACACGCTCGCGGATCACGACACACTCCCAGTAAGTTAGAGGCTTAGAGCTCAGCACTTGTTTAAACTGCGCCACGGCAATATCAGGTGCTGTCCGATATTGTTCGGCGATATCCTGACAAAATTTCTCAGTCTCTGGGTTATGCAGCTTTTCAGAACAATGGAAGCGTTTCATGCCGCAGCTCCCTTTTTCGAGTTATCCGCTAATTTGACCGCGAAGATTTCTGAAGCTTTTTTCCCATCCCCGCTGCCTTTAAATATGCTTCTCCGGGCAGTCACACCATGAATAGCGAAGGCTTGATAAAGCTCACGAATATCAGGCGCATCGTGGCATGATGCGATGACATGAACCCCGCGTTCAGGCAGCAACTGGAGCAGTTTGGTAAGCTCAATCTGCATAGCGGGTGTAAAACCGCTGGCATGGTAAGCCGTGAATCTGCCGGGATTAACATATGGTGGGTCGCAATACACCACATCACCCGGGCGGGCCATTGATAGCGTGGTCTGGAAGCTGGCGCAAAGTAAAGTTGCTGAGGACATTTTCTCAGCCATTGCGTATAACTCTGTCTCTGGGAGATAGGGGTTGGCGTAATAACCCCAGGGGACGTTAAAGATGCCTTTCCGGTTGTATCGGCATAGTCCGCGATGGCCAAACCTATTCAGATAGATAAACAGAGCAGCTTGAGTGTCACTTGCACTATCATGATTATTGAACTGGCTTCGCAGCTCATAATAGGCGTCCTCAGAACGCCCGAGACAGTAAAGGCGTTTAAGCTCAGAAAGTACCTTTTCAGGCGACTTAAAAATACTCTGGTATGTATCGATCAGGTCGCTATTAATATCGGCCAAAATGTATTCTGGGTAATTCGTATTCATCATTACAGCGCCTGAACCGCCAAAGGGCTCAATAAGCCGACCACCTTTCGGTAGTACATGCTTAAGACTTGCCATAATGTTGTGTTTGGCTCCTACCCACTTCAGAACGCTTTTCATTTCATTCTGGCTCCAGAATATTAGGACGCAGTGATCGCGACCAATGGGAGCGAGATGGCATATAGCCATCCCGTCAGGAAGCTTGTTTTAACGTTATCACGCCCATGAAATTGGCTATTTCGAAAAGGCCGACAAAACGAGAGCGTTTTGTCAGACACGGACAGGCATGATGATGTCGTAATTGTTTTTGTTTACTGAAATCAATATGCCGGTCGTTGTATCACGCAAAGCAATCTGTGCGGCTTCTCCTTCTTCCGAACACGCCCCCAGGCTT
>NZ_ALNJ01000156.1:0-13209 GCF_000293135.1 Klebsiella sp. OBRC7
AAAACACTATCAATAAGTTGGAGTCATTACCGGCAAATCGCAGAAAAGGGATAAAGCTGTCATGTCGCGTGAGCGTGCCGTCAAAATCAAATACAGAGAGCATACGGGGTTGTATGACGTTCATCGTTATTATATCTCGTTATTAGTCAGGTAACTTCTGCCGTAAGCAGACCAGCACTATACCATTAAGATGCTCATTGCAGCCATTCAGCCAAAAATGAGGGGTGCTACTTATTAGACTCCGGTCCCCCCCCCGTGAGCATGCTAACATTTAACCCCATACTCAAAATGCGTAAGACAGGATTTCGATACATCTCCGTCAGTAATACCATGAACCTTACCACCACCGTTATCAGCAACCACACGACCTATATTCTGCATAAAATTCTGGTGTATATCACGGCTATCCAGTTCTCCCAGGGTATGGACGTGTTGCTGGTTACGTAGCACCACACCGATGTTGTCCATCGCACCTTTTAAAAAGTTACTTTTCTCTGATTGCTGTTGCTGTGAGCCGGGTAATGACTTTCCCTGTACGCACTCTGGGTCAGATCTTCTATAACCCATAACTTTGAGTTGTAAATCAGGTCCCCGGTGTATAGCCTGTGACGGAAAAAATAAATAACTGGAGCGACTATATGGATATTAAAGAATTCCCGCCCGGTGTCATCGAGCATCTCGGATGGTATGTATACCGCCTTATTGACCCAAGATACGGCAATACGTTCTATGTCGGAAAGGGAAAAGATAATCGTGTTTTTGCGCATATGCGCGGAGAGGTGGCCGCTGCTGATGACGATGAGCTACTGAGTAACAAGCTCAGACAGTTGCGTGAAATCCGCATGGCGGGCCTTGAGGTTATCCATATCATTCATCGACATGGTCTGCCTGATGAGAAAACCGCTTACGAGGTGGAGGCTGCCCTTATCGATGCCTATCCGGGTCTGACTAACATCATGAATGGCGCTGGTAGTAATGAATATGGCTCTGCCCACATTAAAGAATTAATCGCAACGTACCAACCAGAAACCGTTGCTTTCGAACATAAGACGCTGATGATTTCCGTTAACCGGAGTTCAAAGGATATTGATCTCTATGATGCCGTGCGTTTTAGTTGGCGTGTCAATGTCGAGCGGGCCAGTAAGGCAGAAGTCATACTGGCAACGGTCAGGGGGATCGTAAAAGGCGTATATGTGGCAGATAAGTGGCTAAAGTCGACCCGCGAGAATTTCCCGGAAATGGCAGCATGGGATATCGATGATGAGTTTGAAGCAACGCAAAATGCTCGGTATGGATTCAGGGGTACGCAGGCACCGGTTGATATAGCAAAAATCTATCTTGGCAAGAGGATCCCTGACGAACTCCGAAAAAAAGGATCAATGTCACCTGTCAGATATTCCCCTGACTTTGATTCGTGAATCTGCATATCGGCACTGTATTGCCGGTCTGTCTGACGTTCACCAGCCCGGCATTTACAGTGACAATTAGTAGCCGTCAGTTTTCACAAGAAGTGATGATTTGTCTTCATAGGCATACCGATCTAACTCTGCCCGTCCAACCTTTACGTCTGGGTTGTCAGGCGTAATTACAAGGCCTCCCTGGGCTGCATGAATATGAAGAAGTACATCGCCACCGGATGCTTTTAGGTGGAGTGCAGGGACACCATGATTGATTTCTAGCAACACACCTAAGCAATGTTGTCCGGCTTCGTCCACCAGCTCGACAGAAGTCTGGTTATCAAGATGGAAGATGGCCGTGTAGGTTTTTCTGTCCGCTTCATGGCAAACAGGTTCACCTTCGGGAATACGCCAATCCGTCATTCGTTTAAGAACAGGAGCACCGGCAGATTCTTTCCGGGCGGCTACGATCAGCAGCGTTTGCAGGGTTTCTCGTTCTGACTGTACGATCGCCGCGTCCGGGAGATTAATCTGTTCCTCATCTGACCAGGCCTCAACATGATAGTTTGACCAGACGTTACGCTCAGTTGAAGGCAGACGCTCATCAGGTTCGATGTGAAGACAAGGGGTGCACTCAATCTCTGACAGGTACGCCTTAGTGACATCGCCGTCCGTGATTCCGTTCACCCGTCCACCACAGTAATCGGCAACCACGCGGCCTATATCCTGCATAAAGTTCTGGTGAGCTTCACGACTATCCAGCTCCCCCAGCAGCACAGGATTGACAAGCAGACCGGTTACAATCTCGGCTAATTCATTGGGTAAAATTTGTTTTGTCATACAGCCTCCGGCTTAAATATCGCATTGATACCATCTTATTAGCGGGAGGAGTATTCCCGCTGTTAAATCATCAGATGACTTTCAGATAACCTTTCATCACTCGGTATTCATCCGGAGTTACAGGCTTAAGGACTGCATTTTTGATAGCAGAACCAGAGCTGAAATGAACACCGCCATCGGCATCCTTTTCTCCGCCACAGCGATAGTTAAGCAATATGGCATCATAGCGTTGATCAGCGTTTACGTTAGCCGGACAACGTAGAATGAATGACACAGGATATTCAAGCTCACCATTGAACTCAGTAAAAGAACAGAAGTAATAGCGCATATTCTCTGTAAATGCTGTTCGCTCAGCCTCAAGGAACTCGTAGTTTCCGGTCCAGCGAATAAAGTCACGGGATACGACACAAGCAGCGCCACCATAGCCATCGGTACGCCTGAAGTTATCGGATGTGTGAGATATCTGAAATTCTAAAAGTTCATTTCTCTCGAAGGCAATAAGTGATGCCTGAGCAAAAAGCGCTGCATGTTCTGAATTGAAATTACCGCAATCACTATGAACAAGGAAACCTTCCGAACATATTTCACCATCAAATGACCAGTCGCAGTCTTCAATAACTTCTTCGACAGTTCTGTCCGGATGATTCAGCACACAGTGACGCACAATACGCTCCATTTCAGACAGTCCTTCAGTGTTCGTAGAGGAGGTGAGCTTAGCAATGAAGTTATCGTCAGGCTCAAATAGCTCATTCATCGCTTCCAGTAAAACAGCGCTCTGAACGGGGGTGGCATTAATAACAAATGCAGAAAGAGAATAATAGTCTGCCATTTTAATCTCCATGTAATATTTAAGTAAAAAGAGGCAAGGAAGTTTTGATGTGCTCATCATAACAAATAGAAATAGCTCATCAAGAGGGTATTTTTAAAAGCGTCAAAAACATAGTTCAGGAACAATTTATCTGATTACTTATAGGTTGTCGCCACTAAAAACACAAACAATATTAAGATGAGAGAAAATTAAATGTAAGATAAAATGAGTTTATCCGTCCTGGTTGCTGAATGGAATTAGCGATCACATTGAAATGTAATACTCAATGGCAATGCTGAAACGCACAAATTGTATTCCCATAAAGAAATTGAGCTAAGAACATAATCAATTTCATCAAGCAACTCATGTAACGAGTTGCACCAGATATAGTCACTTCGATATTTAGTAATCCAGAATCTTGACCACCATGTTCTGAGCATCATGAAAATATCACTATCACGTAGACACTGACCATGGATCTCATCGTGCCAGTCCCTGAGCCATTGTTTGTGCTCCCCAGGACGGCAGAAATTGAGACGCTGGCTTGATATGGCCTTAGCGGTATGAAATGAGATTTCTTTTGATTGCGAATGGCTGGTGGTCTTGCGCTGGTCCCGCAGTTCCATAATCCTTTCACGGTGATCGCGGCGCTGTGTTACCCGGTTCTGTAAGCCTGGAAACATCGCTACGGCCACAGACCATGAGAGCGGCAGGGTGAAGGTTTCTCCACGGGTATCAATCAGGAGATCGATAGCACGGATGTAATCCATTTTTGTAGCCACACCACGAACTGACGGGTCATAAGAAGCATCGACCTGACGTACATCACTCGATGAAATTTGAGCCTTACCAGTTAATGCTCTGAAAAAAGCTTTTGCATAGGCCAGCTCCCCCAGATTCCTGCCCATGGATCGACGGCGCTCCACGTAAGCAATAGAAGCCATTGCACAGTGTTGATAAAAGCCAAGAGGAACAAGTTCTGTACCTGCCATGAAATTAAACCCTCATTTAAAAGCTGGTGTAGTTGACATGATTATCCTACCAGGTTTTATTTGTTAGGTAAGGGGTGTTTTGAATAGTGAAATCACAGGAAGAAAAAAACCAGGATAAACACTGAATGTCTATGAAATGGTACAGGGAATTAAAAACTATCCATTTGAAAATTTCAGTGTTAAGATGATTTCGTGAATCTTATCATTGAGTTAAGGCGGATAACATGAAATATAAAGTCAGAAGGGGTAAAAATGGTTTCGTGAATTACTATGAGATAACCACCTTTTCACGTATTTTGAATATTTTAGCATCTGGCATATTTTACATATTCGACGTTTTATTTCACTACATACTGATGATGCCCTTTATAATTTCCTGGTATTTAATTTATATCATTTACTTTAGTGATGCCGGGTTATCCAGCCTGATGGAAAATATGAAAGATGGAGTAGGGATGTGTCTGGTTTTAAATCTACCAACAGCATGTTTATATGTAGCATATAAAACATGGAGAGATTACAAAAGCGATACAATTACGTCACCTTAAAACTAACCCCGGCAATTTCATCACGTTCAAATAAATACCACAAATAGACAATGGAAGCCCTGCAAGATGTTAAGGCTTCCCCTGCAGAATTACCTGATGATGTTTTCAATTAAAGAAGAAATATAGTCTCTGTCAGCATGGCAACCCATTAGTGTTACAGGATCGAAAACGAGATTGTCTGAATCAACATAACGGAGACGTAGGTAAACTTCCTTTCGCAATTCATTCTTCCTGTTTTCCATCAGGACCGGAGAATAATCCCTTGGAGCCATTAGCATTATACATAATGCAGCGACAATACCTATTGTCATATAAAAGTAAAACGAACTTTCAAATAAATCCACAGCTGTCTTTGACAACTCAAATCCAGTGAGCATGAAAATTCCATATGCACCATAAGTGAGAATGTTCAATGCGATGAATCCCACAACCAGGTACATTAACAGCTCATGCATTCTCGATAAATCCGGTTCAGCTGTTTTGCCCTGAGGAGGTGCAAAAATAACCGATCGTACCGTCTGATTTGTTTCGCTACCAGAGTAACCACCACCACCCAGAACTACGCCGGACTGAGATAGTCCACCGCCTAAAAGTGTGCCGGATTTTTGTGTAGTTGTCGTCTCTCGCAGATATAGACCACTAATGGATACTCCCTCAGTGGGGCCGTAGCTGACCTTAATAATTTTCATAAAATCATCCGTTTGTTCAGGTGACAACCATCTTAGCAACAGCAGTTCCCGGTGTGTTTCTACACAGAGCGGAAAAGTGCATTTAACCAAAAATTTTTTATGAGCCTGAAAACTGAACATAAAAATGGCGAGCCTAAATGAACACAACTTGATAGCTAAATGGTATTCTTCTTGAAAATCGGCAAAGGATTCAACTAACCAGGGGTGGTTTGTTGAATGTGGAGCATTCGCCCCTTTGCCGGTTTTACTCTTCCTGCCTGAAGCCGACACCTCTGAATCTGCAGGCTTTCTTATTAAATCATAACCATTTCCTCAAAAACGACAGAGCTGCTGAATTTCTGTTCAATTCCATGATTAATGCGTGACATTGTCACTTAATAGATTCGATTTGATTAGAATCATGCCGTGATGGTTACAAGTGAAATAGATAGGTTGCTATCGTTAAATTTATACTTTGCTTGTGTATTAATGAAAAGGTGTTTCATTAATATCATCGAGCTTAGATCGGAGACATAAATTCAGATTTGAAGGATTTTGGAGATCGGATATCGGCTTGACTGAAATTTGCCCATATTTTAACACTTCGAATAATTATGTTTATTCCAAGTGTTAAAAAACGGTAAAAACAAGGAGGGCGATTTTGTGCATCTAACTATGGGGGCAAAAAGTAACTTTTTCGTCTAAATTCAGCCAGGTTGCGCTACATGAAATCTGAGAAAAAATGAAGGGGTGAGTGCGTCAGATTTTACGTAGCGCACGAAGCCTAAAGTGAACATTTCCTGAGCAAAAATCATCAGTCATGGTTTGAGAAGAAATTCAGGGGGGAGCAAAAGGGCCGAAGCCCTTTATCTGTTCAGCCGTTAACTTCTGGTTTTGGTGGGGAGTTGGGGAAGGGGGCCAGCCGGTGCAACCCAGGAGGCCCAGCCATTCTTACCATATCGCTCATTATAGTAACTTTCTTTGATCGCCTTCCGCGCCAGATATGAAGCGGATTCCATACCAAACACCTCAATAGGAAACAATTCATGGCCCCCTGTATCTGTCAGGCAAAAATCAGGGAATACATCATTATTTGAGGCGTCATATCGAAGGGGTTTGATAAACGATCTTTCCTGTTTATGTAGATAATTAAGCATGGTCAGTTCATAGCTTGAATCAGCCGGGATCCAGTTATCATCAACCGTCATCAGGGCTAACTGGAGGGTTTTGAGATAGTACGCATCTTTCCCTTTAAATTGCCCCAAATCCCCTATAGCAATACAGATGACGTTGCCTCCATCCCTCCAGTTTGCTATTTCAGTGGGGAATCTCTTCTCCAGAAGAGTCCAGTCTTCTGTATTCATGAGCACGACCGGAACACCAGAAAAATACTTAAGCGGAAGACGTTTTGATTCATTGGAATGCTTTTCAGGATTATATTTTGACAGTGCATTCACGCAAATGAGACGTTCTTTGTTAATCAGAACCTCTTCTGTCATTTTTATATTCCTGGCTACCTGGGGAGTCGATGGATATGCCCCAACCAGTAAATGAGAGGACAGTGGATGTGAGGCCACTTTTATTTTTTCCGCTGAACTGGTTAGAAGGTTGAATACCTTTGCTGGATTACGTTTCCCGGCCATTTTTGGATACCAGCGATTCAGGCCGCTGTCATCCCAAAGGAACTGGAGTAAACCTAACAGTGACATACTATTTTGCGAGACCCCACCGGGGGTATTCCTGTTATCTGGTGGCACGATCGACGTTGATTGCGAGTCAGATGAGGCTAATGCCACGTCGAGCCTGATACCATAGCCACCATCTTTAAGGTCTTTGACCACGCCTTGTGTGTAGCATTTTAACCCTGAATTATCTTTATCCAGAGTGAAGAAAATACAATCAGGAGAATGCTGGCTACCTGTATTCGGATACCGTGCCAGAAAATACGTATCGCCGCCTGTATGATATTTTACGGCAAGAAATTTTGGGCCTTTTCCCTTACAGGAACAGCTTACCTTCGCGTCTACAGAAGCGTGCGCACGAGATAAAACGGCATACCAGCTCTTTTTAAATTCCTCTTTGGTCTGGAAGTCTCTTGAATACCTTTTACTGTCCACTCCATAAGATACAATCACATCACTTACAGTAGACATAAGCCCCCCCTTTTCCTGAGCTGACATACTTTTTTATTCGCTTTCGGCATTAATTTTCATATGGATTGACACAATAGCATGTAATTAATAAAGTAACCTATACTTCGAAAGTAACCTTTCAAATTCATTGTAATTTTTCCCGTTCAACTCACAATGAATGATTATCACCCAGAGACAGTAAATGATTAATATCCCGATGACCAGATTTACCATTGTCCCTTTGTCTGTATTTATTTTATCTGTGCCGATGCTTTCCTGTGCTGAAACCATTTCAGGGAAAGTTGTGCGAGTTATTGATGGCGATACTGTCCAGGTTTATGACGGCGCTACAAATACCAGAGTGCGGCTCTATGGGATTGATGCCCCGGAGAGTAAGCAGGCCTTCGGCCAGAAGGCAAAGCAAGCCATGACACAGCTGGCAGCAAACAAGGTTGTCGTTATTGAGGACCACGGGCAGGACGTGTATGGCCGTATGCTGGGTACCCTCTATCTGAATAACCAGGATCTTAATGCCGTTATGGTCGCAGAAGGCATGGCATGGGCATATCGTTATCAGGGGCGGCTTACGGTTCCTCAGTATGGTTCTCTTGAGCAAAATGCACGTAACGCAGGTAAAGGGTTATGGTCTGACCCACACGCGGTAGAGCCACGCCAGTGGCGTAAAGCAAATAATTAAGCACTGAGTGACATTTCATCCTTTAAGGCATCGAACCGGCGGCCATTTAAAAAGTAACTTTTATTTTGTCGCTGTCATTCAGAAATTACAGAAAAACCGAGGTTTTTTATGGTCCAGATTCTCAATACAACGGGTTTGAATTATCACGTAGAGCAAACCATCGCGAATGCCGAAGAGCGCATTATCCTGATAAGCCCTTACCTGAAACTCAGCGCCAGAATTAAGGAGCTTATTGAAGATAAAAACCGTATGAAGGTAGATATTCGTATCATCTACGGTAAATCTGAACTCAACCCAAAAGACCATGAATGGCTGGTCAGTTTGCCCTACGTTCGACTGAGTTTCTGCCAGAACCTTCACGCTAAATTTTATGCTAATGAAAGCCAGAGCCTGATATGCAGCCTTAATCTGTATGATTTTAGCCAAATCAATAACCATGAACTGGGGGTGTTAATTGTTAAAGATGAAGACCGGGAAGCATTCAATGCTTCTATTACAGAGGCCCAGCGTTTAATCCGGATCAGCACTGAAAACATTCCATCCCCAGCATCATTGCAAACCGCTGACTCTGATTCGAAAAAAAATCAGGAACAGAAAAAAGATGTTTCGAAATCATCCACAAAAAGTGACGATAAAACTCACGTATCTACTGATGATAAAACCACTGATTTGGATGACAGCGCAGGCAAAGACGATGAAGCTAATGCCGAGCCTGCAAATAAATTAACCACCACAAATTTATCAAAACAGCACAAGATGGGGTTATCCGACATGTATACGAAGCTGATCACAGCGGGATACCTCAAAGATAATGATGGTAAGTATGAATTGACACCGTTAGGGGTATCTATTGGCGGTGAAAGTAAACTTAATCGTTACAGAAAAAATGGAGAGAAATATTTCATGTGGCCTTCTGACATCTCAATCTAATCTGGCCTGCCGATAAAATAGTTGGGTGGTTTTGATAACAAAGCCACTCTTGATTGAATCATTGCTTCAATGCTCCTACCCAGTCATCATTCTCTTAACGATACCCGCCAGAAAGTTACTTTTCTTCAACGACAGCAATGTTATGGTCAAAATCCCGCGCTCGCTCTATATGAATATGTGCCTTTAAAACAGGGTATTGACGAAGCGATCTAATATGTCATCCTTTAAAAAAAGGGGACAATATGACTTCCCACGAACTGAAAGAAACGAATCTTGTAGAAAGCGTTGTGTCTGAGCGGGACATGGCAATGAATCTCTTTATTAATGGATTAACTGCCATATCCGAAGCGGAAAAACTGATGGGCATCTCCCTTATTGATCAGCTCAGAATTGCATATGTTCGCTTTAACCCAGCCCATTTAGATAACCAGATAGAGAGGGCGAGAGTTTTGATTGACAGAGAATCATGGAAGAAACTCATAGACCGAACATCATTAAATATTTACTGGAATGCACCTCAACTGAAATCATTTATTGACGAATTGATAACAGAACCGCCCATTATGACGATTCAGGCAGCAAGAGAGAAAGTCTCTCATACGGTTAATAATCGGGCAGACATACTCTGCGAGGGCCTGGTTTCATGCCTGGGTAATCTGAGCCATGATTTTAAAAAGAACGCCCGAAGCTTTGTTATCAATGAAAATATGGTCATAAAAAACGGGTTCAAGAAGGATGTGCACTACCTTGACGAAACGGATCGAGACCTGAACAGCCTCAATGACCTTTACAGGATTTCCCGGTACATAGAAGGGCTATCCTACAGCCAGCAGGATGTTATCGTTCCTAAGCTTTTTGCTCTTCGAGAGAAGAATGATTATCAAAAAGTTGACTATATCGACACGGATTTAAATATTAAATTTATTGTGTATGGAAACGGAAACATCCATATGCGGTTTATGGATAGAAAGGTCCTGGATGGGCTTAATGATGTGCTTGCATCATACCAGAGAAACAACCTGCCTGACGTGAAGTAAATGCCCCGGCACTGGGTGCCGGAGCTTTAAACTACTGCTGAATACCTTCGACAGAGATAATAAGCTCAACGTCCTGCGAGGCCGGTCCAAGGTCGGTGGTGATATTAAAGTCTTTAAGGTGGATATTGCCGGTTGCTTCAAAACCTGCGCGTTTACCACCCCACGGATCATCGCCTTTTCCAATGAGTTTCGCATCCAGCGTTACCGGGTGCATTACACCATTCAATGTAAGGTCGCCGGTGATATCGAGGCCTTCACCATTCTTTTTAACTTCTTTGGAAACAAAGGTGGCTTCCGGGAATTTTGTAGCATTCAGGAAAGAGGCTGAACGAATGTGCTTATCACGTTCAGCATGGTTAGTGTCGACGCTACCCATTGCAATTTTGACACTGACTTTGTCCGACGCCGGGTTAGCTTCATCGTAAGTGAATGTACCGTCAAAGTCTTTGAAAGTACCATATAACCAGCTATAGCCCAGGTGTTTAATCTTAAAATTGATAAAGGCGTGTTATTTAGTTCATTGATTCATCCGTAAAGCTCATCTATATATACTTACGTCAATCTGGTTTACATAAACTTAATATTCACTCTTCCATTTCGATTTTTCAGGTTTCGGCTGTTGTGTTGTTTACCACCCAACCTGTTTGTACATCCAAATGTTAATTGATTTAAGCTCAAACCTGACTATTCAGTCGCATAGCGGACCATGGCCTAAAAAAGTGATTAAGAATTAGCCAGTACAAAATTCTATAATCAGAATTATTCCCTTAACCCAACCATTAATGAATCTCACTCTGTCATTAAAAATATCGACTTACAAATAAATCGTTCTAGGAATCAGTCCATTTAATGTGCGCATACATAATACTTTATAAAGAAAGCTTGCCGAATTATGTGTACTTAATATATTGTATGTCCAGCACCGAAGAGACACAAACAATCAAAATACGAGGTCATAATGAGCGAGACACTACAGGTTCTAAACAATATTCGTACACTTCGCGCTCAGACACGGGAAGTGGCTTTAGAGGCGCTCGAAGATATTCTTGAAAAATTAACGGTAATCGTTAGTGAGCGTCGTGAAGAAGAAAAAGCAAATGAAGAAGCAAACCGGGTGCATTTAGAAAAACTCAGTCAATATCGTGAAATGCTGATTGCTGATGGTATTGATCCGAGTGAACTAATGTCTACAACCGGTATCGTAAAAGAACGGAAGCAGCGTAAATCTCGTCCTGCGAAATATGTGTACACCGACGATACCGGTGTGGAGAAAACCTGGACAGGCCAGGGACGTACACCGGGTCCAATTCAGGCCCAGCTCAATACAGGCAAATCACTTGAAGATTTCCTAATCGAAAAGTAAATTTCGAATCGATATGAAGCCACCATTCTAAGGTGGCTTTTTTCTTTTACTCAATAGCTGTTTAACACGTCTTGATGTTTTCAACCCACTGCGCTTGTCAAAGTACCTCAAAGACCGTAGTACGAACTTCTGACCCATTACATCTCTTCCTTCACCGCTGTACTGGATGATCTGGTATTAACGACTGAAGTACGCCAGTGACCTCTCTTGTGGTATTCTTCTTTCCCCAGTAGCTGCACTAGCACGGAGATTTCTTTGACTGTTCTACCTACCAAACGCCCAGATACAGAACTGGCTCACTTTTCATGGTGTATCCTTATCGCTGTTGCGCTTGCTCGCAGGGAAGGAAAGATACAGTCTTCGCTACAAACCCATATGTTTATTATGCAATGGTTGTCTACTGCACAGAAACGTAAACTGTTTCCCAGATCATTAGCACAGGATATTATCTGGTTACAGGAACAGGGTAAGCATAAGGGCCCGTCTGCACGCCTGTATAATAAGGTTGAATATTTATGGCTGGCGAGTTCAGGTGAGTTAACCAAACAGAGTACCTTATTCAGGTTCACCTGCATGATAGACACACTTCGAACTATGGGATGGCAGGATTATCTGCTCTCGGATACAGACTGGCAGAATGGCTGGACATCTGGCCCCGGGAAACCTTCTATCTATACGCAGAAATCAACGCTTAAAGATTTTTTTACTCAATCTGGAATGCTCATCCAGCCCCTTAGCATACGCTTGTCCGGATGTACTGACGGTATATATCCCTTGCTAGAGCAGTGTAGGCTTAGTTACGAGTCTCAACCTGCAACCGAAGGGTTTTCCGTTCTGCAGTTAAATGCTGATACGAAATGATGAGCATGTTATCTTCTTCAGTCAGAAAGCACAGACGCACTAAGGTTGAATGAATAACTGGCTGAATACCAATTCGCCTGAGAACGAGAACCCGTTAAATGAAAAATGATATGATAGTTCCATATATCGATCCTTTTATAGAGTACAAAGGGTTAATAACTATCTGTTTGGTTGTTTTCCTGGTTTTCTTGCTTTGGTTAACACTAAGGCATCTTGCAACCTATTATGTCGCCATTAAAATACAGACAGCCCATAAGAAAGGACTCGCTAATGATGACCATCCTGAGGTCACCCAATGGCTCAAAAACAAGAGTATTACGTTCTTCTGCTTGCATCTTGCAGCACTGGTCGTCATATCATACAGCGCAATTCGTTTTTACTTGCAGAACTATCCGTAACCACGATTGTCATAGCATTTACTACAGAACATGCAGACTACAGGGCTATCAATAAGGATGTTTTCTGGCCGACTCAAGATCTCGACACATCAATAAGTTAGTGGAGTCTTAAAATGAAAGTGAAAGAGTTAATCGCCATGCTGAATGAAAGAGACCCTGAGGCAATAGTTCTGATTTCCGGCTATGAAACAATAGGAGGCACGGAAGTCGCAGAAGCAGATGTTCTCGTTGAAATGCAGTCTATATGCTTAGACAAGGCTGATAATCTGACAGGAAATCGTAAAGTTGTTCCTTCTGGTGGTGAAGTTTCTGTTTGGTTAGGCTGGAAAGACGATTACCGTACAAACATGTTTTTAGAAGATGCCCAAATTCCTGATAAAGACGAATGACGTTCAGTGAAGCACCAAAGGCAGATTGTCAGTTCGTGGAACTTGAACACCCACAAAAATAATCCCCTTAATAATCAATAACTTAGTGCGCATAATCATTGTTATGTTAAATGCGAACTGTATATATATGGGTCTTCCCCGATCATGGT
>NZ_ALNJ01000157.1:0-4194 GCF_000293135.1 Klebsiella sp. OBRC7
ATGTACTTTCTGACCCATTGCTAGTCTCCAGAGTCTCAGCGATCGGACACAACCACAGTAATGTGGCTGGTGCGCTTCAGGATGCGATCTGCACGACCTTTAGCACGCGGCATAATGCGCTTCATGCTCGGGCCTTCGTCTACGAAAATTTTCGCAACTTTCAGATCATCAATGTCAGCGCCATCGTTGTGTTCAGCGTTAGCAATGGCAGATTCCAGTACCTTCTTGACCAGTACAGCAGCTTTCTTATTGGTGTAGGTCAGAATATCCAGGGCCTGCGACACTTTCTTACCGCGAATCAGGTCAGCAACAAGGCGAACCTTCTGAGCAGAAGAACGAGCATGGCGATGTTGAGCTAAAGTTTCCATCTCTTCCTCCTACCTTATTTCTTCTTCGCTTTTTTATCAGCAGCGTGGCCGCGATAAGTACGAGTCGGTGCGAATTCACCCAGTTTGTGACCAACCATTTCGTCGGAAACAAAAACTGGAACGTGCTGACGACCATTATGGACAGCGATGGTCAAACCGATCATGTTAGGAAAGATCGTTGAACGACGGGACCAAGTGCGCAGGGGCTTCTTGTCTCCGCTTTCCACCGCTTTCTCTACCTTCTTCAGCAAGTGCAGGTCAATAAAAGGACCTTTCTTGAGAGAACGTGGCATGGCTTATCCTCTAAAATTATTTGCTACGGCGACGTACGATGAATTTATCAGTACGCTTGTTGCTGCGGGTCTTCTTACCTTTGGTCTGAACGCCCCACGGAGTTACCGGGTGCTTACCAAAGTTACGACCTTCACCACCACCATGTGGGTGGTCGACTGGGTTCATCGCAGTACCGCGAACGGTAGGACGAACACCACGCCAGCGTGCAGCACCTGCTTTACCCAGAACGCGCAGCATATGCTCAGCATTGCCAACTTCGCCCAGAGTAGCGCGGCAGTCTGCTTCGACTTTACGCATTTCACCAGAACGCAGACGCAGGGTGACATAAGCACCATCGCGAGCAACGATCTGAACGTAAGTACCAGCGGAACGAGCCAGCTGACCGCCTTTACCTGGTTTCATTTCTACGTTATGAACGGTAGAACCAACCGGGATATTGCGCATCGGCAGGGTGTTGCCTGCTTTGATTGCAGCATCAACGCCAGATTGAATCTGGTCGCCAGCTTTCAGGCCTTTAGGGGCCAGAATGTAACGGCGCTCACCATCTTTGTACAGAACCAGCGCGATGTTCGCGGAGCGGTTCGGATCGTACTCAAGACGTTCAACAACTGCCGGGATACCATCTTTGTTGCGTTTGAAGTCAACAATACGGTAGGCCTGTTTGTGACCACCACCGATATGACGGGTGGTGATACGGCCATTGTTGTTACGACCACCGGATTTGCTGTTTTTTTCAACCAGCGGAGCAAAAGGTTTGCCCTTGTGCAGCTCTGGGTTGACCACTTTAACAACGTGGCGACGACCCGGAGATGTCGGTTTACATTTAACAACTGCCATTGTATTACTCCTCCGACTTACTCAGCGCCGCCGACGAAGTCCAGATTCTGGCCTTCCTTCAGGGTGACGTAAGCTTTTTTCCAGTCGCTACGACGACCGATACGCTGTCCGTGACGTTTAACTTTCCCTTTAACAACCAGGGTGTTAACGACTTCGACTTCGACTTCAAACAGTTTCTGCACAGCAGCTTTGATCTCTGCTTTGGTCGCGTCTTTAGCAACTTTGAGAACGATGGTGTTAGTTTTTTCCATCGCAGTAGACGCTTTTTCAGAAACGTGCGGTGCGCGCAGCACCTTCAGCAGACGTTCTTCACGAATCATGCCAGCATCTCCTCAACTTGCTTAACAGCATCAGCAGTCATTACGACTTTGTCGAAGGCGATCAGGCTAACCGGGTCGATACCAGTTGCATCACGTACGTCAACCTTGTGCAGGTTGCGCGCAGCAAGGAACAGGTTCTCGTCCAGCTCACCGGTGATGATCAGCACATCTTCCAGAGCCATGTCTTTCAGTTTCTGTGCCAGCAGCTTAGTTTTAGGCGCTTCTACAGAGAAAGATTCGACAACGATCAGACGATCCTGACGTACCAGTTCGGACAGAATGCTTTTCAGCGCGCCGCGGTACATCTTTTTGTTAACTTTTTGACTGTGGTCCTGCGGACGCGCAGCGAAGGTCACGCCACCTGAACGCCAGATCGGGCTCTTGATAGAACCTGAACGCGCACGGCCGGTACCTTTCTGGCGCCACGGCTTTTTGCCTGAACCAGTTACTTCAGCACGAGTCTTCTGAGCACGAGTACCCTGACGAGCACCAGCTGCATAAGCAACTACAACCTGGTGAACCAGCGCTTCGTTGAAATCACGACCGAAGGTAGTTTCGGAAACAGTCAGCGCGCTCTGCGCGTCTTTCAATACTAATTCCATTGCTATCCCCTTACGCCTTCACAGCTGGTTTAACGATCAGGTCGCTACCGGTTGCACCCGGGACCGCGCCTTTAACCAGCAGCAGGTTGCGCTCAGCGTCAACACGTACTACGTCCAGGCTCTGAACGGTTACACGTTCGTTACCCAGCTGACCTGCCATTTTCTTGCCTTTGAACACTTTGCCCGGAGTCTGGTTCTGACCGATAGAACCCGGAACGCGGTGAGACAAGGAGTTACCGTGAGTAGCGTCCTGGGTACGGAAGTTCCAGCGCTTAACGGTACCAGCAAAACCTTTACCTTTAGAGGTACCGGTTACGTCAACTTTTTTAACGTCAGCAAACAGCTCAACGCTAATGTCCTGACCTACGGTGAACTCTTCGCCGTCAGCCAGACGGAATTCCCACAGACCACGGCCAGCTTCTACGCCAGCTTTAGCGAAGTGACCCGCTTCCGGTTTGGTTACACGGTTAGCTTTTTTAGCACCAGTGGTCACCTGAACGGCACGGTAGCCATCGTTAGCCAGATCTTTAACCTGAGTAACGCGGTTTGCTTCAACTTCGATTACGGTTACTGGGATAGATACGCCATCTTCAGTGAAGATGCGGGTCATGCCCACTTTTTTACCGACTAAACCAATCATTGTTTCAACCTCTCAATCGCTCGATGACCTGATTAACCCAGGCTGATCTGCACGTCTACACCGGCAGCCAGATCCAGACGCATCAGAGCATCAACGGTTTTTTCAGTTGGCTCAACGATGTCAACCAGACGCTTATGAGTGCGGATTTCGTACTGATCGCGCGCGTCTTTGTTAACGTGCGGAGAGATCAGAACGGTAAAGCGCTCTTTGCGGGTCGGCAGCGGGATCGGACCACGGACTTGCGCACCAGTGCGCTTAGCAGTCTCGACGATTTCCGCGGTTGATTGATCGATCAGACGATGATCAAACGCTTTAAGGCGGATACGGATTCTTTGGTTCTGCATGAGACCAGAGCTCCAATTATTTTATAGACGAAATGGTTACTCCTCATACCCATTACGATTGATGGGAGAGTGTAACCGTTCTTACATAGTTCCCCAATTGGGAACATTGTTTGGTAGCGTGATGCTGCTACCAGGGTTCATATCGAACCGGCCGTCAACTTTGACAGGCCCGCGCATTATACGCAAATTCAGCGACAACGCAAGGGCTGCGTACAAAATCATCACTTGTTTCTGCGAGCTCACTTCCAGGCCCTGGCAATGCCATGAAAGGCCGGCAAATACTCTGGAGCGTGACATCCATTCCTGTTTATTGCCTTTTGCCAGAGGTCAGGCTCCTGCATCACACTCGGTACCCAGGGCCACCACATGGAAACCATCGATGATAGCGACTTTGGCATTCTTCATTATTTATGGCGGGTTATTACTCACGCTTTGTTGGCACGATCTGCGCTATGGTTTGCTACCCGATAAATTTACCTGCCCTCTGCTGTGGGGCGGGTTGCTTTATTATCTGTGTATGTCACCAGCCAATCTGCAGCATGCGGTCTGGGGAGCGATAGCAGGCTATCTGGCCTTTGCGTTGATCTATTGGCTCTACAAGGGAATACGCGGGCGTGAAGGCATCGGCTACGGCGATGTCAAATTTCTCGCCGCACTAGGGGCATGGCAGGGATGGAGAGTTTTACCGCAGCTCGTTCTTATAGCAACGATTCTCGCCTGCGCTGCCGTAACGGTTCTGATCCTGTGCGGCAAACACAGGCAGGCATTACGCAACCCGCTGCCTTTCGG
>NZ_ALNJ01000158.1:0-14595 GCF_000293135.1 Klebsiella sp. OBRC7
TGCAGGCCAAAGGCATTACCTCCGTGCGCGGACGGGTAGCCAATCTGGTCGAGCTGCTGCCGGGCATTACCCATCAGCAGGTTTGCGAGGCGATTCAGGAGGCGTTCTTCGCCCATTACGGCGAGCGCGTGGAGGCCGAAGTGATCTCTCCGGAGAAAATGCCGGGCCTGCCGAATTTTGCCGCGACCTTTGCCCGCCAGAGCAGCTGGGAGTGGAACTTTGGCCAGGCTCCGGCCTTCAGCCATCTGCTGGATGAACGTTTTACCTGGGGCGGCGTAGAGCTCCATTTCGACGTCGAAAAAGGCCATATCACGCGCACGCAGATTTTTACCGACAGCCTCAACCCGGCGCCGTTGGAAGCGCTGGCCGCCAGGCTACAGGGATGCCTCTACCGCGCGGATATGCTGCAGAAGGAGTGCGATGCATTACTCGTGGATTTCCCGGAGCAGGAGAAAGCGCTGCGGGAGCTCTCGGCATGGATTGCCGGCGCGGTACGCTAACGTGCGGTCACCCCGGCCCTCTCCCATAGGGAGAGGGCCGAAGAGATGATTACTCTTTATCGCCCAGCAGAACGGATTCCAGCGCGATTTTAATCATGTCGTTGAAGGTCGTCTGACGTTCAGCGGAGCTGGTCTGCTCGTGGGTACGGATGTGGTCGGAGACCGTGCAGATGGTCAGCGCTTTCGCACCAAATTCCGCCGCGACGCCGTAGATGCCGGCCGCTTCCATTTCCACGCCCAGGATGCCGTATTTTTCCATCACGTCGAACATTTCACCGCCGTCCGGCGCATAGAACAGGTCAGCAGAGAAAATGTTGCCCACGCGAGCGTCAACGCCCAGCGCTTTTGCCGCGTCAACCGCGTTACGCACCATGCCAAAGTCGGCAATCGCCGCAAAGTCGTGGTCCTTAAAACGCATACGGTTAACTTTAGAGTCGGTGCAGGCACCCATGCCGATAACCACGTCGCGCAGCTTAACGTCCATACGCACGGCACCGCAGGAGCCGACGCGAATGATTTTTTTGACGCCGAAGTCGGTGATCAGCTCTTTTGCGTAAATGGAGCAGGACGGGATCCCCATGCCGTGACCCATAACGGAAATTTTGCGGCCTTTGTAGGTACCGGTGAAGCCCAGCATACCGCGCACGTTATTCACTTCGCGGACATCTTCAAGGAACGTTTCTGCAATGTGCTTCGCGCGCAGCGGGTCGCCAGGCATCAGCACAACGTCAGCAAAATCGCCCATTTCTGCGTTAATGTGTGGAGTAGCCATCGTTAAATCCTTCTGAATGTTTTACCTGATGGCGGCTATGCCTAATCAGGTCGACAAAAAAGGCCCGGCGAACGAGGCTCACCGGGCAAATAATCACAGCATGTTTTTGCCGTATTCCATCGGAGACGTACCGAAGTACGTTGCCAGGGTCTGGCCAATATCGGCGAAGGTTTCGCGGTGACCCAGCGAACCCGGCTTCACTTTCGGGCCATAGATCAGCACCGGAATGTGCTCGCGGGTATGGTCGGTACCGGTCCAGGTCGGGTCGCAGCCGTGGTCGGCGGTCAGGATCAGAATGTCATCCTCCCCGACCAGTTCCATCAGCTCCGGCAGACGGCGGTCGAACAGCTCCAGCCCTGCGGCATAGCCTGCAACGTCGCGGCGGTGGCCCCAGGAAGAGTCGAAGTCCACGAAGTTGGTGAAGACGATGGTCTCGTCTCCCGCTTCTTTCATCTCTTCGATGGTGGCGTCAAACAGCGCATCCAGGCCGGTCGCCTTCACCTTTTTGGTAATACCGCAGTTGGCGTAGATATCGGCGATTTTACCCACCGATACAACCTGGCCCTTTTTCTCGTCGACCAGCTTCTGCAGCACCGTCGGCGCCGGCGGCTCAACGGCCAAATCGTGGCGGTTACCGGTGCGCTGGAAGTTGCCGGCTTTGTCGCCGATAAACGGACGCGCGATAACGCGACCGATGTTGTAGCCGCCTTCAGTCAGCTCTTCACGCGCGATTTCACACAGCTCGTACAGCTTATCGAGACCAAAGGTCTCTTCATGGCAGGCAATCTGGAATACCGAGTCAGCGGAGGTATAGAAAATCGGCTTGCCGGTTTTCATATGCTCTTCGCCCAACTGGTCGAGGATAACGGTACCGGAAGAGTGGCAGTTGCCGAGGTAGCCCGGAAGGTTTGCGCGCTTAACCAGTTTATCCAGAAGTTCCTGCGGGAAGCTGTTTTCATGCTCGGGGAAGTAGCCCCAGTCAAACAGCACCGGCACGCCGGCGATTTCCCAGTGGCCTGACGGGGTGTCTTTACCGGAAGAGAGCTCATGCGCCCATGCGTAGGCGCCGATAACGTCCGCGCAGCCGTCCATACCGGCGGCAATTTTACCGGTAGAACCCTCATGGGCTTTAACCAGCCCCAGACGGGTCAGATTCGGTAGATTGAGCGGGCCTTTGCGGCCGTTGTCAGCCTCGCCTTTGGCACAGGCTTCTGCAATATGGCCCATGGTGTCTGAACCGACGTCGCCAAAGCGATCGGCGTCTTCAGTCGCACCGATGCCGAATGAGTCCAGCACCATAATAAATGCACGTTTCATATTATTCTCCGTACCTTTTGCGCTGCAAAAAAGCGATCAGATCAGTATATAACTATTCGGTGATACGACGATAGACCGTCGGCGTCATTTCAGGCGCTTTATCGTCAAGTTTAATGGCCGCTTTCACGGCTTTGGCCGCTTCCTGCCAGCTGTTTTCATCTTTAGCATGGATAACCGCCAGCGGCTGCTGCGCGTCGATACGCGCGCCGAGGCGAACCACGTCGGTGAAACCGACGCTGTAATCAATCAGATCCGATGCCTGACGGCGACCGCCGCCCATTGACACCACCGCCATGCCCAACGCGCGGGTGTCCATTTCGGCGACAAACCCTTCGCCTTCTGCATAGACGGCTTTGCTCAGCATCGCGGCCGGCAGATACTTATCATAGTTTTCCACGAAGTCGTTCGGCCCTTTTTGCGCCGCCACCATCCGGCCGAAGACTTCTGCGGCTTTACCGTTATCCAGCACCGCCTGTAGCTTCGCCCGCGCGTCGGCGTCATTCTGCGCCAGCTTGCCGGAAATCAGCATCTCGACGCACAGCGCCATCGTCACCTCAAGCAGCCGCGGATTGCGGTACTCGCCGGTGAGGAACTGCACGGCTTCACGCACTTCCACCGCATTACCGGCGCTGGAAGCCAGCACCTGATTCATATCGGTTAACAGCGCGGTCGTTCGCACGCCGGCACCGTTGGATACCCCGACGATCGCTTCGGCCAGCGCGGCGGAAAGCTCATAAGTAGGCATAAAGGCGCCGCTGCCGACTTTGACATCCATCACCAGCGCGTCCAGGCCTTCCGCCAGCTTCTTGGCGAGAATCGAGGCGGTAATCAGCGGGATAGAGTCCACCGTCGCGGTGATATCGCGCGTGGCGTAAAAACGTTTGTCCGCCGGCGCCAGAGAGCTGGTCTGCCCGATAATCGCGACGCCGACATCTTTAATGATTTGGCGGAAGCGGCTATCGTCCGGGAAGATATCGAACCCTGGAATCGCCCCCAGCTTATCGAGCGTACCGCCAGTATGCCCGAGGCCGCGCCCCGAGATCATCGGCACATAGCCGCCGCAGGCCGCGACCATCGGCCCCAGCATCAGCGAGGTCACATCGCCTACGCCGCCGGTGGAGTGTTTATCGACGATTGGGCCATTAAGGTTAAGACTCTTCCAGTCGAGAACGGTTCCTGAATCCCGCATCGCCATGGTCAGCGAAACGCGTTCCGGCATAGACATATCGTGGAAAAAAATGGTCATCGCCAGCGCGGCGATCTGCCCTTCTGAGACGGTGTTATCGCGGATACCGTTGATGAAAAAGCGAATTTCTTCATCGCTCAGCGCATGACCATCACGTTTTTTACGAATAATTTCTTGTGCGAGAAACAAGATAACCTCCCGGGGAAAGAGTCAAAGACCAACCGCAGGCCGGACAGTATCCGGCCTTGAGGTCAGACAAATTACGTATTAGTAGCTGCTGGCGCTCTTACCATCGCCGTGACCCAGCGCTTTCAGCAGGCTTGCCAGCAGGCTGGAAGCGCCAAAGCGGTAGTGACGAGAGTCGGCCCAGTCGGCACCGAACAGTTCATCGGCAATAGCGAGGAACTTTTGCGCGTCTTCTGCGCTACGCACGCCGCCCGCAGGTTTGAAGCCGACGCTCTGCTGAACGCCCATATCGCGGATGACTTCCAGCATGATGCGCGCGCTTTCCGGCGTCGCATTGACCGGCACTTTACCGGTTGAAGTTTTGATGAAATCCGCGCCCGCTTTAATAGAGATTTCAGACGCTTTACGAATCAGCGCTTCTTCTTTCAGTTCGCCGGTTTCGATGATCACTTTCAGCAGCACGTTTGCCGCCGCGCAGGCTTCTTTACAGGCTTTCACCAGGTCAAAACCCACCTGTTCGTTGCCGGCAATCAGCGCGCGGTAAGGGAATACGACGTCAACTTCGTCTGCGCCGTAAGCTATCGCCGCGCGGGTTTCCGCCAGCGCGATATCAATATCGTCGTTACCATGCGGGAAGTTAGTCACCGTCGCGATGCGGATGTCCGGGGTACCCTGCTCGTTCAGCGTTTTACGGGCAATCGGGATAAAACGCGGGTAGATACAGACCGCAGCGGTATTACCAACCGGGGTTTTCGCCTGATGACACAGCGCGATCACCTTCTCATTGGTGTCGTCATCGTTCAGGGTGGTCAGGTCCATCAGTTTCAACGCGCGCAGGCTGCTTGCCGTTAAATCAGTCATTTCATACTCCGACGGCGTATTGCCGTATTAAAGTTTGTTCACCTTGCGAGTCTGTTACTATTGTAACATCCCCTCGCCGTTACACTTCGATATACATCACAGTTAATGAAAACTAATTACTAATTTGCATTACTGTAGAGTGATATGAATCACATAATAAATTCCTGTGCATGCCCCCCGAAGGCCAGACTCTCTTTAAGCATAATCAGAAATCTCAGCATCGAGGCAATGTTATTATTGTAACATACACACGCGGTATACCTCGACATCAGCGCGGACATTTTGTGCGAATAAATACCAGATGCATCATGAGTGATTGATAAACAGATAATTATTAAATGATAGGATTTTAACACGCAGATGAGAGATCCCCGCGGCGGCGGTGCCGCGGGGTAGGGTCGAGATTAACGACGGCGCTATAGCGCGAGGAAGACGCCCGCTATCGTGGCGCTCATCAGATTAGACAGCGTCCCCGCCGCCACGGCCCGCATGCCCAGCTGGGCAATTTCCTGGCGGCGATTAGGCGCCATGCCGCCCAGTCCGCCAATCAGGATCGCAATGGATGACAGATTGGCAAAACCGCACAGGGCAAACGAGATGATGGCCTTGGTGTGGGTTGAAATCACCTGCAAACCGGCGGCTGCGACCTCGGCATCGGCTTTCAGGTATTCACCGAAATTCATGTAGGCCACAAACTCGTTGATAATCAGCTTCTGGCCGATAAACGAGCCGGCAACGGTGGCCTCATTCCACGGAACGCCAATCACCCACGCCAGCGGCGAGAAGACCCAGCCGAGGATCATTTGCAGCGACAGGTCCGGATGGTTAAACCAGCCGCCCACGCCGGAGAGAATACCGTTAACCAGGGCAATCAGCGCGATAAACGCCAGTAGCATCGCCCCGACGTTAAGCGCCAGCTGCATCCCGGAAGCCGCGCCGGACGCGGCGGCATCCAGCACGTTCGCCGGCGCCTGCGGATCGGCGTCGTTTTTTTCCATCGCCGGGTTGTCCCGGGGTTGCTCGGTTTCGGGCACGATAATCTTCGCGAACAGCAGGCCGCCCGGCGCCGCCATAAACGAAGCGGCAATCAGGTATTCCAGCGGTACGCCCATCTGCGCGTAACCGGCCAGAACGGAGCCCGCAACCGAGGCCAGGCCCCCGCACATCACCGCGAAGAGCTCTGAACGAGTCATGGTGGCGATATATGGACGCACCACCAGCGGCGCTTCAGTCTGGCCAACGAAGATGTTCGCCGTGGCAGAGAGCGATTCCGTGCGCGAGGTTTTCAGTACCGCGCGCAGCGCCCCGCCGAGAATGCGGATAACAAACTGCATGATGCCGAGGTAATAAAGCACGGCGATCAGCGATGAGAAGAAGACGATGACCGGCAGGACGCGCAGGGCAAAAACAAACCCGCCGCCGCCGAAGACTTCAAACATCTTGTCAGAAACCAGCCCGCCAAAGATAAAGCCGATCCCTTCATTGCCGTAAGCAATGACGTTGGCAACGCCGTTCGACATAGCCAGCAGCGCGGTGCGCCCGGCCGGCACGTAGAGAATTAACGCGCCGATCCCCAACTGGATAATCCAGGCGCCGAGGACGGTACGCAGGTTGATGGCTTTTCGATTACTGGAGAGGAGCACAGCGATGGCTAACAGCACCACCATGCCGATAAGTCCCATGATAATTTGCATACAGAGTCCCTGTGTATTGAGAGTTCAGCCTTAAAACCTCGCGATTATAACGGCATGAAACCATCATGCTCATTTCAGCTCACACATTTTAAGCAAAACAATGAGATAAAAAGGCAGGAATGAGACACAGGTCACTCAACAAAGCGTTACGGAAGCGCAAAAAGCGCATTTGTATTATCAATCAGGGTATTCGCTATCTCTTCCGCAGGCTCCGGGCGTAGCTCACATAAGGTGGAGAAGACGCGAGCCGCCCGTTCTGGCCTGTTCGGCTGCCCCTGGAAACCGTTCAACGGCATATCCGGCGCATCGGTCTCCAGCAGCAGCGCCGAAAGCGGCAACTGGGCGATCACGTCGCGGGTCTTACTGGCGCGCGGATAGGTAATTGTGCCACCAACGCCAATCTTGTAGCCCAGCTGCACAAACCGCTCCGCCTGCTGAAGGCTACCGGCAAAACCGTGTACTACGCCGGTTCGCGGTAAAGCGTGCTTTTTCAGCAGCATCGCCAGCTTGTCGTGAGTGCGTCTGGAGTGGAGGATCGCCGGCAAATCGTAGCGTTTCGCCAGCCGTATCTGCGCCTCAAATACAGAAACCTGACGCGCAAACTGCGGATCTTCCCGATAGAGATCGAGACCGATTTCCCCAACCGCGACCAGCTTAGCATCGCGTTTCGCCAGGCAGGCTTCAAGCCGTTCAAGACTCTCTGCGCTATGCCGTTCAATCACTATCGGGTGGAGGCCTAAGGCGGCGTAGAGCGCATCATATTTCTCCGCCAGCGCTAACACGCGGGCGAAGTTATCCGCTTCTGTCGCAGGTACCACGATCTGCGTCACGCCAGCCTCCGCCGCCCGGGCAATGCTGGCGCTTTCGTCGCCGGTGAAAGGGGGAAAATCGAAATGGCAGTGGGTATCAATAAATCGTAGGGTCACGCCAGGTCCTCATTCTCAAAGCTGGCATCATTGGCCTGCACCGCCGCGATGACCGGCGCCTGAGGGATCTCATTGGCCACCGGCGCTGGCGGAACAACGACCGTTTTCGGTACCGCAATACGCGGCGCATGGCGCAGCAGCGGCGGTCTGTCGGCCAGCAGTTTACCAACGGTAGCGAGAAAGTAGCGCCCGCACTGGCGTCCGGTCTTGTAGTCCTCCAGCAACGCCGGAAGACGGCTGCCTAACGCCATACTCTTCAACGGCTTCTGCGGATAAATTTCCAGAATTCTCAGCTTACCCGGCGGTTTTTCAATGAACTCTTGCGTGGAGCGATAGGTGGTTTCGTGATGCTGCACCAGATTCACAAACGGCTGCAGGCTACTTTCGCCAAGCCAGCGCTCCATCCGTTTAAACCACTGCGGCGTGTAGTACATCTGGGACGGAACGGTGCGGATCACCACGATGGTTTGCGCCCCTCGACGAGCTGCCTCCTGTACGGGGATTGCGTCGCTGACGCCGCCGTCAAGATAGCTCACGCCATCCAGCAGCACGCCGCTGCGGTAAAAACCGGGAATGGCGCTAGAGGCGCGAATCAGGTCAAGCCAGGTCTGCTGAGTGGGGGAAAAGTAGTTTGGCGTGTAATCATCGCCGCGACAGGCGCACATCCAGAACTCTTTTCCCTGAGCAAAACAATCTTCAGCATAGGCCATCGCCAGCGGCATCTTTTTCGAGGTGGTGTCGACCAGCCAGTCAAGATCGATAAGGTTCCCGCCGCGCACAAAACGCATCGGGTCGAAAAACTCGCGGGCGGTGGTGTAGCGGGTGATCACTTTGCGGGCATAGCCGGGCTGGTTGCACAGATAGGCCGAGAGATTTTGCGCCCCGGCAGAGGTACCGAACATCATGTCGAACGGGTTGAATCCCGCGCGCATAAATTCGTCCAGCACCCCGGCGGTAAAAATCCCTCTCTGCCCCCCGCCTTCACACACCAGTGCGAGCCTGCCCGGCTGGAAGGGTTTAACAGATAACGGCGTAATATTGCCCAACGTAACGGGAATTCGCTGCCCCACCCTGCTTTCCTGTCTGGCTTATTATAAAAACAAAGGTAACGCAATTTTTAACGCCCTGAAACTGAGAAAGCCAGTCACATTGACTGGCTTTATGTAAGACGGTATTTCACGCGTTAACGTCTAGGGACGCCGACGGCCGGTGAACAGGCTGACCAGGAACAGGATAATACCGACAACGAAGACAATTTTCGCAGCCCAGGCAGCGGTACCCGCCAGGCCACCAAAGCCCAGAGCGGCGGCAATTAACGCGATCACCAGAAAAATAATGCCCCATCTAAACATACGTCTCTCCTTACCATAGTTAATGACGGTCGATTTTCTGCGCACTCAGGCCGCGCATACACAACCCTGTGGTGCTACACATCCTGCGGAAAGACCGCAGAATAAATTTTTTAGTGAATAGAGTTATTTGACGCTAAGGTCATTCTTCACGCTTTTGACGCCGGAAACGGCTTTCGCAATACCTTCCGCCCGCTCCGACTGCTTACTGGACTCGACCGTACCGGATAAATGTACAACGCCATCGGTGGTCTCAACCTTCACGTTACGCGACGGAACGATATCGTCAGCCAGTAGTTTCGCTTTGATCTCGCTGGTCACCGCCGTGTCGCCGGCATAGCCCTTCAGCGAAGCAGATTTTTCGTTCTGTACGCTAAGCTTGTCGTTAACGGAGGTCACGCCTTCAACCGCTTTCGCTACGCTAAGCGCCTGCTTATGCTGCTCTGAACTGTCAACCGTACCGCTTAACGTGACGACTTTGTTTTCAGTTTTTACAGAGATATCGGTGCTACGAATATCTTTATGATCGATCAGCGCCGCTTTCACCCTGGCGGTGATGGTGCTGTCGTCCATAAAATTCCCGACTTTGTTCATCGAATTATCGACGGCCTGCCCGGCATTGCTTGCTGCAGATTTCGCGCTATCTGCGGTCGAGTTTTCCGCATACGCCGAAGCGCTGATTATTGCTGAGCCCAGGAAGAGGGCCAGGAGTGTCTTGCCGCTCTTAAGTCTTGTCATCGTTGTTCCTCGTTATATCTAAGCAGGTAAAGCAAAATAAGTAGTCTATTAAGCCAGGATTCCAAAAATTACTTATTAAATGTAGTAGATACACAGAAGAGTGCGGCATGATCGGGTAAAAAAGCGCGCAAAACGGTAAGAATTAAGAACTTTCCAGAAAGGGCAATCCGAGGGGAAAATGGCGTGGAGCGCGGCGAAAACCGCGCTCCGGAGAGGATTAGTGCTCGCGAGTTTTACGGAACTGGACGTCAGGGTAACGTTCCTGGGTCAGGTTCAGGTTAACCATGGTCGGGGCGATATAAGTCAGGTTATCGCCGCCATCCAGCGCCAGCTGAATTTCGTTCTTACGCTTAAACTCTTCGAATTTCTTCGCGTCGCTGCACTCCACCCAGCGTGCGGTCGCGACGTTGACGGACTCGTAAATCGCCTCAACGTTGTATTCGCTCTTCAGGCGAGCAACAACCACATCAAACTGCAGCACACCCACGGCGCCAACGATCAGATCGTTATTGGCGATCGGACGGAACACCTGCACCGCCCCCTCTTCAGAGAGCTGAACCAGCCCTTTCAGCAGCTGTTTCTGCTTGAGCGGATCTTTCAGGCGAATACGGCGGAACAGTTCCGGAGCGAAGTTCGGGATACCGGTGAACTTCATCATTTCACCCTGGGTGAAGGTATCGCCAATCTGAATGGTGCCGTGGTTATGCAGACCCAGGATATCGCCCGGATATGCTTCTTCCACGTGCGAACGGTCGCCGGCCATAAAGGTTAGCGCGTCGGAGATCACCACGTCCTTGCCGATGCGCACCTGGCGCATCTTCATGCCTTTCTCGTATTTACCGGAAACCACGCGCATAAAGGCCACGCGGTCGCGGTGTTTCGGGTCCATGTTGGCCTGAATTTTAAAGACGAAGCCGGTGAACTTCTCCTCCGCGGCCTCCACGGTGCGGGTGTCGGTTTTGCGCGGCATCGGCGCGGGCGCCCACTCCACTAAACCGTCCAGCATATGATCGACGCCAAAGTTACCCAGCGCGGTGCCGAAGAATACCGGCGTAATTTCGCCCGCCAGGAACAGCTCTTTATCGAATTCGTTAGACGCGCCCTGCACCAGCTCCAGCTCATCGCGCAGCTGCTGCGCCAGGTCTTCACCCACCGCAGCATCAAGCTCCGGGTTATCCAGCCCCTTCACGATGCGTACTTCCTGGATGGTGTGGCCTTTACCGGTCTGGTACAGGTAGGTTTCATCTTTATAAAGATGGTAAACGCCCTTGAACAGTTTGCCGCAGCCAATCGGCCAGGTGATCGGCGCGCAGCCGATTTTCAGCTCGTTTTCCACTTCATCCAGCAGCTCCATCGGGTCGCGGATGTCACGGTCGAGTTTGTTCATGAACGTCAGGATCGGCGTATCGCGCAGACGGGTGACTTCCATCAGCTTACGGGTACGATCCTCGACGCCTTTCGCGGCATCGATAACCATCAGACAGCAGTCCACCGCCGTCAGGGTACGGTAGGTATCCTCGGAGAAGTCTTCGTGGCCCGGGGTATCCAGCAGGTTAACCAGGCAGTCGTGATACGGGAACTGCATCACGGACGTGGTGATGGAGATACCGCGCTGCTTTTCCATCTCCATCCAGTCAGATTTCGCATGCTGGCTGGAGCCGCGACCTTTCACCGTTCCGGCGGTTTGAATAGCCTGTCCGAATAACAGCACCTTTTCAGTAATGGTCGTTTTACCGGCATCCGGGTGAGAAATAATGGCAAAAGTGCGGCGCTTGGCCACCTCCTGCAAATAAGGAGACAACGTCATAATTCAATCTTCTTAGTAAACGCAGCAACGCGCCGCGCATGTTGAATACGAAAAAATTGCGGCTATTTTACCCATCAATGGGGGGGAGGCAATCAGTGTTTACACAGGAGTTGCTCCAGTTCGCTTAAAGAGGTGACCGTCCAGTCCGCGCGGAGGTCCGCGGGCAGTTCGCGCTGATGGGGGTTGAACCAGCAGGTCGCCAGGCCGGCATTCACGCCGCCGCGAATATCAGACTCAGCGGTATCGCCAACCATCAGCACCCGCGAACGATCGGGATTGCCCGCCTGCGCCAGCGCATAGTCAAAAATACGCGCATCCGGCTTAGCCACCCCAACCTCTTCGGAAATAATGAGCAAATCAAAGTGATCGCGCAGTCCGGTACGTTCAAGACGCGTCTGCTGCAGTGAGGTAAAACCGTTGGTAATGATGCCCATTTTTACCTTCCCCTGCAGCGAATCAAGCAGCGATACCGCTCCCGGCAGCGGCGAGCAGATCTCCGCCATCGCGTTCATAAACGCGGCGTTCAGCTCGCCGGGAGGAACGTTCAGGCGTTCCGCCCAACCGTCAAAGCGCTGATGCTGCAGTTGAAGAGAGGTAATGGCGCCGTTTTGATAATCCACCCATAGCGGCTTATTCACGGCCTGGTAGTCCTGAAAATCCTCTGCGGAGAACGTCACGCTATAGTCGAGAAACATCCGCTGTAGGCCGCTAAATGAGTCAAACGTAAATAACGTTTCGTCGGCATCAAAGAAAATCCAGTCCCACTTCATCGTATCACCTTGTCTTACATACTGATTGGCAGTGCCATTATGATGGCGTCCTCACGTCCGTCGACCGTGGGGTAATAGTTGCGGCGAATTGTCGCCTCGTTAAAGCCTAAGCTTTCATAGAGCGCGATGGCGGCGACGTTAGACGCGCGCACCTCCAGCCACAGCGTGACGACGCCGCGTTTTTCAACTTCATCAATCACCCGTTCCAGCAGCGCCCTGCCCAGACCGCGACGCTGGAAAGCGGGGTCGACGGCAATATTGAACAGCGTCGCTTCGTCGAGCACGATTTGCGTAATGGCAAAGGCCGCCATCACGCCGTCCACGGACAGTTGAAGATTCAGATAGCGCTCGCCCTGATTACTGGCAAACGTCTGTTCGCTCCACGGAAAAGCGTGGGCGCGCGTTTCAATTTGCCAGGCGCGGGGCAAATCAGCCGGGTTGAGGGTAGAAATCGTGTTCATGTGCGCAAATCTGTTGCCAGAGCGCCATGCGAGCAGGCGTGCTGGTCTGAAGTTCATCGAAAGCGGGCGTGGAAAGCTGTGCGCCCGCCAGCAGCAGCGGCGCCTCGGTGCCCAGCCGCCAGCTATTACAGCGTGCGTCCTGAGGCAGCATCGCAACGCGTTCAGGCGTCAGCTGCATCACCTGCTCCGGCATCAGGGCCAGCGCGCGCAGAATATCGCTGATAAGCGGTTCGGTCAGCGATGGCGGTTCTTCCGCCACCATCACCAGACGAATGTGTCCAGGAAGCGAGATAGCGATTTCACCCTGTAACGCCCCAGGACGACGTAGCGACCACTGGGTGATGCCCAGCTGCTGTAATTGCCAGTCTCGTCGGGATGTCATAGCGAAACACTCCTGTTAATTAAGCGCGCAATATAGCAAATCCGTCGTATCTGCGCCAACAAACTACGCGGCGGTCGGAGCGCATCCCGCCGCCAACAAAGAGGCAGGCCGAAAGATAACGTGTATAATCGGCGCCAGTCTTAATGAAGGAGTGTTTCATGTCCGCTTTTACCCCGGCAAGTGAAGTCTTGCTGCGCCACAGTGATGATTTCGAGTCCGCCCGCGTTCTGTTTGCCGGTGACCTGCAGGATGACCTGCCCGCACGTCTGGACACGGCCGCCAGCCGCGCCCATACCCAGCAGTTCCACCACTGGCAGGTACTGAGCCGCCAGATGGGCGAAAATGCCCGCTATAGTCTGATCGCAGAGGCCGGCGATGTCGCCGATTGCGATACGCTGATTTACTACTGGCCAAAGAACAAACCGGAAGCGCAGTTTCAGCTGATGAACCTGCTTTCGCTGCTGCCGACCGGTATTGATATTTTCGTTGTTGGCGAGAACCGCAGCGGCGTACGCAGCGCCGAGCAGATGCTGGCGGAATATGCGCCGCTGAGCAAAGTCGACAGCGCGCGCCGCTGTGGGCTGTATCACGGTCGTCTGGAAAAACAGCCCGCGTTCAATCCAGAACAGTACTGGGGCGAGTATTCGCTGGATAATCTGACGATTAAAACGCTGCCGGGCGTCTTCAGCCGCGATGGCCTGGATGTCGGTAGCCAGCTGCTGCTTTCCACGCTGACGCCACATACCAAAGGTAAAGTGCTTGATGTCGGCTGCGGCGCCGGCGTGCTGGCAACCGTGCTGGCCAGCCACTCGCCTAAAGTCCGCCTCTCGTTGTGCGACGTCAGCGCCCCGGCAGTTGAAGCCAGTCGCGCCACTCTGGCCGCTAACGGTATCGAAGGGGAAGTGTTCGCCAGCAACGTGTTCTCTGAAGTGAACGGCCGCTTCGACATGATTATCTCCAACCCGCCTTTCCACGATGGTCTACAGACCAGCCTTGAGGCCGCGCAAACGCTGATTCGCGGCGCCGTTCGTCATTTGAACAGCGGCGGCGAACTGCGCATCGTCGCTAACGCCTTCCTGCCCTATCCGAACGTGCTGGATGAGATCTTCGGCTTCCATGAAGTGATTGCCCAAACTGGCCGCTTTAAGGTCTACCGGACGGTAATGACCCGTCAGGCGAAGAAATAATCCCGCGTTTTTTCGGCGCCAGCAGACGCTGGTCGCCGATGTTTTTCCTCTCTGACCGTCCATTTTTGCAACAATCAATCCAACTGATACAATTAACTATTGACGAATAGCTGAAAACCACTAGAATGCGCCTCCGTGGTAACGATACTTTCATAGTGTCGATGGTATGCGAAGGTGGCGGAATTGGTAGACGCGCTAGCTTCAGGTGTTAGTGTCCTTACGGACGTGGGGGTTCAAGTCCCCCCCCTCGCACCATAATCCACGTTGATATTGCTCGCACTGGGCGAAGGTGGCGGAATTGGTAGACGCGCTAGCTTCAGGTGTTAGTGTTCTTACGGACGTGGGGGTTCAAGTCCCCCCCCTCGCACCAACGAGGCGATATCAAAAATTAAGAATACTGTGCGAAGGTGGCGGAATTGGTAGACGCGCTAGCTTCAGGTGTTAGTGTCCTTACGGACG